>JBEVNN010000261.1:0-4901 GCA_040508095.1 Gaiellaceae bacterium | reverse complement strand
CGATTCCGCTTTCCCGCAGCACTGCCGTCGTCCCGGGCCCGATCGCAGCCACGCGTGGCCATCGTCCCCGCCCGCGCCACGCAAGCTCTCGCGCTCCGTGCGCACTGGTGACGATCGCCCAGTCGTAGCCGTCGAGGTCGACCGCGTCAGGTCCGGTCGGCTCGAGCTCGATCAGCGGGCAACGAACGACCTCGTGCCCGAGCTCCTCGATCCGCCCGGCGAGCGGCTCGATCTGCTCGGCCGCCCGGGTGACGATCACGCGCAGCCGCTTCGAGGCGGGACCCATCCCTAACCCCCTCCCACCCGGGGAGAAATCACGGTAGCCGCGGAAAGCGCACGTGTCCTTGACGCCGTTGTGCCGAAGGTGTCACTTCTGCGACACAACGCCGGCGAGCTCCGCCGCGAGGGCGTCCGGATCGGTTCCCTGCCGACGCTCCACCCACGCGCCGTTCTCGTCGGCCACCAGCGCGGTCAACCGTTCGCCGTCGTGATGCGCAGCAACCGGCGCAAGGCACCCGCCACCGATGGCGAACACGACCGCTCGCTCCGCCTCCACCCGGCGTCGCGTCTCCCCGTCGTCCGCCGCCGTGACGAGCTCCTCCTCGCCGGCCCGCACCTGCAGAGCGAGCGCCCCTTGGCCGGCCTCCGGCAGCACCTCCTCCGGCGTGAACCGCCGGCCGATCTCGTCTCCCAACCCGAGCCGGTCGAGCCCGCACGCCGCCAGCACCACCGCGTCCAAGCCACGCTCGCCGCGCTTGCGCAGGCGCGTGTCGATGTTGCCGCGCAGTGGCTCGATCGAGAGCGACGGCTCCAGCGCGAGCAGCTGCGCTTTCCGCCTCACCGAGGCCGTCCCCACACGCATCCCCGGCCGCAGCTCGTTCGCCCCGCAGAGCGCGTCGCGCGGGTCCTCCCGTTCCAGGTACGCGCCCACCCTCAGCCCCTCCATATCCGAGGAGGTCATGTCCTTCGCCGAGTGGACGGCGACATCGATCTTCCCGCCGAGCAGGGCCTCTTCGATCTCCTTCACGAAGACCCCACGCGAGCCGATCTCCCCGAACGGCTTCGACCGGTCGCGGTCGCCCGCCGTCGTGATCGGCACCAGCGCGATCTCGACGCCTGCCTGCCGCAGCCGCGACGCCGCCAGCTCCGCCTGCGTCAGCGCCAGGCGCGACCCGCGCGAGCCGACCCTAAGCAGCATTCCGCTCTCGGCTGCGCGCCAGCTCGACGAGCTCCTCCACCTCGTTCGACAGCCGCGCCACCTTCGCGGCCATGATCGCGACCCACGCGAGCACCGCCACGAACACGACCAGGTACGCGGCCGCGACGTACTTCTCTCCGCTACTCACAACCGCAGCAACTCAGCTCGCAAGCAGCTCTCGCAACTCGCGCAGCCGCGCATCCAATCGCTTCCCGGCCAGCTCGACGCGGTACATCGTCGACGCCAGCGCGAGCAACCCGGCCCAGCAGACGCAGAAGGTGAAGAACATCGACGCCGACATCTGCGGCCCGTGCCGTGTGAACACCGTCGGGTGAATGAAGTCGTTCGCAAGGCGGATCGAGAGCCAGCTCACGGGGATCAGCACGACCCCGAAGAGCGCGTACACCGCGCACATGTTCGCCCGCGCCGGGCCCGGGTCGACCGAGTAGCGCAGCATGAAGTAGGCCGAAGATAAGAGGAACAGGATCAGGAACGTCACTAGCTGGTTCGAGCTCCACGTCCACCAGATCCCCCACGAGGCGCGCGCCCAGATCGAGCCGGTCACGAGCGTCAGCGCACCGAAGATCACGCCCTGGTGGATTGCCGCGTAGCTCTCGAGGTCGGCGCCTTGAGCACGCGTGCGCAGGTGCACAAGCGCCTTCCACGCACCCCAGCCGAAGCACGCGTACGCGGTCAATGCAATCGGCACGTGGATGTAGAAGACCTTCTGCGTGATGCCCTGGTCGGCGTCGAGCGGCGCGTAGAAGAAGACGAGCCCGATCCCCGCGCCGAGGAGCACGACGGTTCCCCAGGCATGGGCTTCGAGCGGAAGCTGGCGCAGGCGGGCGACCAAAACCGCCGGAATCATCGCAGAAGCACAGCGGTAGGCCGCTACACTCGCCGCGTGGCCGACCTCGGGCGCGCCGCTCTCATCGTCGCCTTCGGGCTCGCGCTCTACGCCGTGATCGCCGGCTCCGTCGCCGCGCACGACGGGCGCCGCCGGCTCCACGAGTCCGCGCGCAACGCGATCGTCGGCGCCTTCGCCGCCACCGCAGTCGCAGCGCTCGTCCTGCTCGACGCGCTGCACGCGCGCGACTTCTCCTTCACCTACGTAGCCGAGCACTCCTCGCGCCAGTTGCCGTTCCCCTATTCCGTGAGCGCCTTCTGGGGCGGTCAGGAGGGGTCGCTGCTGCTCTGGCTGCTCGTCCTCACCGGCCTCGGCTCGCTCGCGCTGACGCTCAACCGCGACCTGATCCGCAGCCTCCTGCCGTGGACGGTCCCGGTGCTCGGCGGCGTCGCGACCTTCTTCGCGTTCCTGCTCGTCTTCGTCTCGAGCCCGTTCGAGCGGCAGGCCGCACCCCTGGACGGCAGCGGCCTCGTCCCGAGCCTGCAGAACCCGTACATGATGATTCACCCGCCGCTGCTCTACCTCGGCTACGTCGGCCTGACGATCCCGTTCGCGTTCGCGGCGGGCGCGCTGCTCTCCGGCCGGGTCGACGAGCGCTGGATCGTTGCGACGCGCCGCTGGACGCTCCTCGCCTGGACCGCGCTCGGAATCGGGATCCTGCTCGGCGCGAAGTGGGCGTACGAGGAGGTCGGCTGGGGCGGCTACTACGCGTGGGACCCGGTCGAGAACGCGGCGCTGATGCCGTGGCTCGCCTCCACCGCGTTCCTACACTCGGTGATGGTGCAGGAGAAGAAGAACATGCTCCGCGTCTGGAACGTCGTGCTCGTCTCGCTCGCGTTCTGCCTTTCGCTCTTTGGCACCTTCCTGACGCGAAGCGGTGTGATCAGCTCGATCCACAGCTTCACGCAGTCGTCGATCGGGCCGTGGCTGCTCGGCTTCATCGCCGTCGTCGCCGCCTTCTCCACCGCGCTCATCTTCTGGCGCCTCCCGCTGCTGCGGACGAAGACGCGGCTGGAGTCGCTCGCCTCGCGCGAAGCAGCGTTCCTCTACAACAACCTGCTGCTTGTCGCGTTCACGCTGACCGTGCTCTGGGGGGTCGCCTTCCCGCTGCTTTCGGAGCTCGTGCGCGGCGAGAAGATCACCGTCGGCCCTCCGTACTTCGACTTCTTCCTGCGCGTCTTGGGGTTGCCATTGCTGCTGTTGATGGGGATCGGGCCGCTCGTGGCATGGCGCCGGAGCTCGTTACGGGCTCTCGGCGCGAGCCTGATCTGGCCGTCGGGCTTCGCGCTCGCGTGCGGTGCCGCCCTCGTCGCGCTCGGCGCCGGCTCGAGCCTGCCCGCGCTCGTGGCTTACACGTTCTGCGCGTTCGTGCTCGCGGTGATCGTGCAGGAGTTCGTGCGAGGCACCAGGGCGCGGAAGGCACTCGGCGACGCGACCTGGCTAGGCGCGTTCTCGTCACTGATCGGCCGCAACCGGCGCCGCTACGGCGGCTACGTCGTCCACGCGGCGATCGTCCTGCTCGCGCTGGGCGTGGCCGGGGGCGCGTACGGCGCGACGAAGGTGCAAAAGCTCGAGCCCGGCCAGACGATGAGCATCCGCGGCTACGACCTGCGCTACCTCGGCGCCGAGACGCGCAGAGCGTCGAACCGGACCGAGATCCGCGCGCGGCTCGCAGTCTCGCGCGACGGGAAGACCCTCGGCACCTACCTCGCCGGCAAGAACAGCTACCCCGTCGAGCAGCAGGTCTCGAACGAGGTCGGAATCCGCACCGACTGGCTGCGCGCCGAGGACCTGTTCCTGATCGGCGAACAGTTCAACGGCGATGGCTCCGTCGTCTTGAAGGCGCTCGTAAACCCGCTAGTCGACCTGATCTGGCTCGCGGGCCTCGTGTTCCTACTCGGCTCGCTGATCACGATGTGGCCGGACGAGCAGGAACAGCGGCGCCTGGCGCGTCGCGGCGCGCCGGTCCCTGTTACTCCGTGACGACGTACTCGAACGACGCCCAGGCGAGCAGCGCAAAGATCGCGTCGTACAGCGCGAGGAAGCCGAGGTACCTCCCAGAGCTGTCCACCACGCTCGCGCCAACGCCGCCGATCACGATCGGCAGCGCGAGCGGGAGGAAGAGCAGCGGCAACAGGAGCTCCCGCGCACGACCGGCCGCGGCCATCGCGGCGAGGAGCGTCCCGACCGCGCAGATGCCGAGGTCGGCGAGCAGCACGCCGGCGACGGTCGACCAGCCCACCGGCGAGAAGAAGAGCGCGAAGGCGGGCAGCGCGACCAGCTCGGCTACGGCGAGGAACGCGAACGTGGCGATGCCTTTCGCCAGCCAGATCGCGCTCCGGTCGACCGGCGCGAGCACCAGGCCGTCGAGCAGCCCCTGCTCGCGTTCCGCCACGAACGCGCGGCTGAGGCCCAACAGCGCGGTAAAGAGGATCGCGACCCAGAGCAGGCCGAGCTCCGCCAGCCGCGAGGAGCCGTCTGGCAGCGCGAAATGGAAGACGACGAGGATCGCGAGCACGAACAGCAGCATCGCCGGCAGGGTGTCGCGGGCCCGGAGTTCGAGCCGCAGGTCTTTCCGCGCCAGCACGGCGGCATCGGCGAAGTACCGCGTCATGCGAGCGCGAGCCTCCCGCTGGCAAGCGGTCCTACCCGCTCGGGGTCGTGCGTCGCGACGAGAATCGTCCGCCGCTCGCGCATTCCGGCGAGCTCGCGGTCGAGCAGCTCGGCGCCCTCTGTGTCGAGGCCGCTGAAGGGCTCGTCGAGGATCAACAGCTCGGGCCGGTGCAGCAGCGAGCG
>JBEVNN010000226.1:0-3761 GCA_040508095.1 Gaiellaceae bacterium | reverse complement strand
TCGAGGCTCCAGCGCAACGCCTCCGCCATGCAGGTGGCGTCGCCCTGCTGCGCCAGCGCGTACGCGCGAACGCGCTGCAGCACTGCGCGCGAGGTGGCGCCGGACTCGCTTTCCTCCGTCGTCGTCAGCACCTAGTCGGCGAGCGCGACTGCCTCGTCGGGCCGCCGCTCGAGCACGGCGAGCTCGGCGAGGCGCGCCTTCGTCTCGAACACGTAGCTGCGCGAATCTCGTGGCGGAGGAGCCCGCCGCCACGAGACGCTCGTAAGCTTCCCCGACCTGCCGCAAGGAATTTCAGTTGGCGCGAGCCAGCGGTTTGGTGGAGAGATCCGCGCGGATCGTCCCGTGCGTCGCTCCTTGCGACTAGATCACCGCCTACCGCCGCCGTAACCTCTTGACATGCCGTTTTGCACGGAGTGCGGAACCGAGAACCCGCCGCAGGCGCGGTTCTGCCTGGCCTGCGGCACCGAGCTCGCCGCGCCTCCGGCGCCTGCGCCGCCGACCGAAGAGCGAAAGGTCATCACTGCGATCTTCGTGGACCTCGTCGGCTCGACCGCGCGCTCCGAGCAGCTCGACCCCGAGGACGTCAAGGCGCTCGTTGCGCCATACCACGCACGGGTACGGGCCGAGCTCGAGCGCCACGGCGGCACGTTCGAGAAGTTCAGCGGCGACGCTGTGCTTGCGCTCTTCGGCACGCCGAAAGCCCACGAGGACGACCCGGAGCGCGCGATCCGCGCAGGGCTCGCCGTCGCGAAGGGCATCGCTGAGCTGAACGCCGAGGACGAGTGGCTCGACCTCCACATCCGCATCGGGATCCACACAGGCGAGGCGCTGGTAATGCTCGGAGCCCGTCCGAGCGAGGGCGAATGGTCGGCGGCGGGGGACGTCCTCAACACGGCAGCACGAATCCAGTCGGCTGCGCCGAGGGACGGGATCCTGGTCGGCCGCGCCACCTACCTCGCCACCATGAATGCGTTCGAGTTCCGCGAGGCGGAGCCCGTGCAGGCCAAAGGCAAAAGCGAGGCGGTCTCGGTCTGGGAGGTCGTTGCCGCCCGCGACGGTGCCCCTCCGCGGCCGAGCGACGAGACGCGCTTCGTCGGACGGGAGGAGGAGCTCGACGCGCTCCTCGGATTCTGCACGGGCATGCTGGACGGGCGCCGCGCGGGCATCGCGACCATCGTCGGCTCGCCGGGGATCGGGAAGAGCCGCCTGCTGCACGAGCTCGTTACGCGGCTCGAGGAGCGCTGCAACGTTCACTGGGGACGGTGCCTCTCGTACGGCGAAGGCATCACCTACTGGCCAGTCACGGAGATCGTCAAGTCGGCGGCAGGGATCCTCAGGAGCGACGAGCCCGAGACCGTTGCCGCGAGACTCGACACGTTCCTTGAGGGACTAGTCACCGAAGACGTCGACGAACTGCGGACGATCGCGGCCGCCCTCTCGAACCTGATCGGGATCGCGACAACCCCTCGCGGCACCTACGCGAGCAGCGAGATCTCACAGACCGAGCTCCATTGGGGCATCCGACGCACCTTGCAGCTCCTCGCGACGGAACGGCCGACCGCGGTCGTCATCGAAGACCTCCACTGGGCCGAGCCGACGCTGCTCGAGTTGATCGCGTACGTCGCCGGCGAGGACACCGAGGCACCTCTCGTGCTCGTGTGCTCCGCCCGGCCCGATCTCGAGGAGGTAGCGCCGGGGTTCTTGGGCTCGGAGGGTCGGCGGCGAACGGTCGAGCTGCAAACCCTCGGCGCTGATCAGGCGGCGGCGCTCCTCGCAGACCTTACGGGCGATCCTGCCTTGGCAGCGACGCCGTTCGCGTCGGCACTGATCGAGAACGCGGGCGGCAACCCCCTGTTCCTCGAGGAGACGGTGCGAATGCTCCGGGACCAGGGCCTGATCGACCTCGAGTGCTGGAGGAGCGGGGACGCCCGCGACCTGCCGATCCCGACGAGCGTCCAGGGTCTCATCAGCTCTCGACTGGACCGCCTGGCGCGCCAGGAGAAACAGCTCGCCCACCACGCCTCGGTGGTCGGCTCGGTCTTCTGGGCGGGGGCCGTGGCGCACCTGAGCCTCCAGGACGGCAGGCCGCCAGACGATCCCCGTCCCGGCCTCGGAGAGCTCGAACGGCGTGACTTCGTCGCGCACAAGGCCGTGTCCACTGTCGCGGGCGAGGACGAGTACGCGTTCAAGCACATCCTGATTCGGGACGTCGCATACGGGCAGGTGCCGAAGGGCCGCCGGGCGCAGCTCCACCTTCGCTTCTCGGACTGGGTGACGGTCGTTCGCGGCAAGGCGGATGAGTTCATCGAGATCGTCGCCTGGCATCTCGAGCAGGCATGCGGGCTGTCGCGGGAGGTCGCCCGCAGTCCGATCGATCCGCCGATCCGGGAGGCGGCCGAGGCGCTGGCGAAGGCCGCGGGCCGGGCGGAGCGCCGGGAGAGCCTGCGCGAGGCGCGCCGCTACTACACGCGGGCCCTCGACGTGCTCGGCGACGACCATGCCGACTTGCGAGCCGAGCTCCGCCTGCGGCGTGCGGACATCCTCATGATGCTCGGCGAGCTCAAGGAAGCATCCGACGAGCTCGAGGACGTCGCAGAGGCGGCGTCGGCGCTCCAGCGAACGGACATCGCGTGCGAAGCGTCGCTCCTGCTCGGCGACATCGATCAGCGGCAAGGACGCGCCGCCGACGCGCACGAACGGCTGACCAAGGCGCAGGACCTGGCGCGCTCGGGCGACGCGTACCTCCGAATCAAGGTCGCCTACGTGCTCGCCGCTCTCGTCGCTGACTTCGAGGGACAGTACGAGCAGGCCATCGACGGCCTTCATTTCGGAATCGCCACCGCCGACGAGATAGGCGACGTCGCGCTCGCTGCGGAAGGCCACCTTCGGCTCGCGCCGACCGTGATGAACCGCGGCGACCTCGCAACGGCCGAGTCCGAGCTTCGCTGCTGCCTGAAGCTGGCTCGGGAGTTGGGTAGCCACCGCGTCGAGGCGGAAGCGACCTCGTGGCTCGGCATGATCAGGCATCACCGCGGCTATCCCGAAGAGGCGGAGCCTCTGTGCCTTCAGGCGCGCACGTGGTTCGAACGGACCGGCGATTCCTACTTCCAGGCTCAGAACTTGACGCAGGGCCTCGCGCTTATCGCACTTGAGACTGGGCGACCGGACGAGGCCGAGGCATGGTTGCGCGAGGCGATGCCGGTCGCACTGCAGATCGGCGGCTGGGTCGCGGTCGAGGCGTACCGCTACCTTGCAGAGGCCCTCGTCGCGCAGGAACGGCTCGACGACGCGCGCGAGATCGTGGCGTTCGCCGCGCGCAACGTTCCGGAGGAGGACGCCTACGCGCGCTCGTCGCTGCTGCTGGCGGAGGCGATCGTCGCGACCGCGGCCGGCGAGTCGGCGACGGCTGCGACTGCGTTCGCCGAGGCACTAAGGCTGATCGAGGAGCTCGAGATGCTCTTCGAGCTCGCCAAGGCTCGGATGGCGCTCGGCAGGTCCCTCCGGGAATTCGGCGACCTCACCGGGGCGCGCGCAGAGCTAGAGCGGGCGCGAGCGATCTTCGTGCGCATGGACGCGAACACGCGGCTGAAGGCGATCGACGCCGAGCGGGCGGAGCTGGTCGAGGGGCCGACTCCCGCCGGCCCCTCGATTTCCTAGGTTCTGCTCAGCGAGCCGCCACTCCGCCGTGACCTGAAGCGGCAGGCAGAGGCGCGGTCTTGAGTGTCTGCGCCCGAGCTGCGTGGGTCGGCGCAGCCGGCGAG
>JBEVNN010000221.1:0-5688 GCA_040508095.1 Gaiellaceae bacterium | reverse complement strand
TGCGTGAGCGGCCGTATCGGGCCGGAGAGCTCGCCGCCGCGTCGGGAACGTCCGCGCCGACGATGAGCCGCCATCTGCGCGTCCTGCTCGAGGCCGGCGTCGTCGCCGACGAGCGCCTGCCCGACGACGCCCGGGCACGGGTGTTCTGGCTCCGACCCGAGTCGATCGCGCCGCTGCGCGACTGGCTCGACGAGCTCCAGGCGGCGAGCGAGGAGCAGCTTGCGTCCTTCAAGCGGTACGTCGAAGGGAGGAGCGAATGAGCGAACCGCGGACCCGCGAGTCGACGGTCGAGGTGTCGGCGGACCCGCAAACCGCGTTCACGGCATTTACCGACGAGCTCGACCTCTGGTGGGTGCGCGGCCCGATCAACGCGTACGACTCGGGCCGGCTCGTCGAGATGCGCTGCGAGCCCGGTGTCGGCGGGCGGATCCTCGAGGTCTACGAAGGCGACGCGCTGGAGCTCGCGCGCATCACGGCCTGGCAGCCGGGCGAGCGGGTCGCGTGGAAGAGCTCCCTCGACGACGTCTCGATCGACGTCCGCTTCGAGCCGACCGACGCCGGGACGCTCGTCCGGCTCGAGGCGACGGTTGCCGAGGGCGGCGAGGATCGGGGAGGCTCGTCGTTCGTCGCGGTGACGCCGGCGTGGTTCGGCGCCTGGATGCGGCGGCGCGACAGCGCTCCGCGCGAGCCACACGAGCTGGCGCGGCTCGGGCTCACGCTCGGCTACGCGCGCCCCGCGGCCGCCGCGCGCTGGCTGGTCGACGCGTTCGGCTTCGAGTCTCGGAGCGCGCTGCCGGAAGGAGACGATCCGTTGACCGACGAGGAGTACGGCTTCCCCTGGATCGAGCTCTACGCGGGCAACGCGTCAGTCGTGATCGAGCCGCTGGCCGGGCCCGCCGACCTCACACAGGTCACGCACGTGCCCTGGGTGTTCGTCGACGACCTCGAAGGTCACCTCGCGCGCGCGAGAGAACATGGAGCGGAGATCGCCCAGGAGATCAAGCAAACCGGCTTCACGTCGTATGTCGCGCTCGACCTCGAGGGCCGGCGCTGGCGCTTCGCCCAGGCTCGGCCTACCCAGCCGCGCTAGGCGGCCGGCTCTTCTGGCTGCGTGGAGGCGCGGTCGAACGGGACGAACAGGCGGCAGTGCGGGCACTTGAAGCCGCGCGGGGCCGAACCTGAGGGCGCCTCGAGCAGCTCCGCCTCGAACGTCTTCGAGCAGTGCGGGCAGACGACTTCGTAACGCTCGGCCACGGGCTCAAGCTACCAAAGGGTCAGCGTCCGGCTGGGAGGTCCAGGCGCTCGAGGAGCTCGCCCGTGCGGGCGGCGAAGCGCGCGGCGAGGTCGGCGTCCTCGTCGCCGAACCGCCCGTGCTCCGAGTAGACCTCTACCAGGCCCCAGCAGCCGTCGCTCGTCGGCAGGCAGACCATCAGCAGCGACTCGAAGCCGAGCTTCGCCAGCAGCGCCGACTCGTTCTCCTCGGCGTTGTCGTCGTACCGGGAGAGCCAGCGGGGCTCGCCGCTCTCGACGACGTCGCGCGTCAGCGGGAAGTCCGAGATCAGGTACTCATGGCCGTGGGCGAGCGGCCGCCCACCCCTGGTGTGCTCGTCGAGGCCGACCAGCAGGTCACCGATCACCCGCGAGATCGCACACGCCGTCGCCCCGGTCAGCTCGACCAGCTCGCGGCAGGCCGTGCCGAGCAGCCCGCGGACGGTCGTCTCCGACTCCAGGGCCGCCGAGCTGCGCGCGAACGAATCCGTCGTCATGACTGGTCAAGCCTAGGGCCTGCGCCGCCGGTTCGGCGATGATGCGCTGACGTGAACGGCCTGAGCTCCCTTCGCGAGACGTTCGCCGGCGAGATCGTCCTCCCGGCCGACCCCGGGTACGACCAGGCTCGCGCCGTCTGGAACCGGGTCTTCGACCGCCGACCCGCGATCGTCGCCCGCCCGGCCGGCGTCGACGACGTCGCTGCGGCGCTTCGCTTCGCACGCGAGCAGGAGCTCGTGGTCGCTGTCAGGTGCGGCGGTCACAGCATCCCCGGGCTCTCGACCTGCGACGACGGGATCGTGATCGACCTCTCCGCGATGCGGGGAGCCCAGGTCGATCCGGAACGGCGCACGGCCCGTGTGAACGGCGGCGCCCTCCTCGCCGAGCTGGACGAGGCGGCTCAGGCCCACGGGCTCGTCTGTCCGGTCGGCGTCGTCTCGCACACGGGAGTCGCCGGGTTGACGCTCGGAGGCGGGATGGGGCGACTGCAGCGGAAGTTCGGCCTCACGATCGACAACCTCGCTTCGGTCGAGCTCGTGACCGCCGACGGGCGGCTCGTTCGCGCTTCCGAGGACGAGCACCCGGACCTCTTCTGGGGCCTGCGCGGCGCCGGGCCGAACTTCGGGATCGTGACGTCGTTCGAGTACCGGCTCCATCCGCTCGACCACCCGATCACCTTCGGGAGAGTGACCCATCCGCTGGAACGGGCCCGCGAGCTGGCCGCGCTGTTCCGAGAGCTCGCCGAAAGCGGCCCGGACGAGCTCTTCCTGTCCTTCGGCACCGTGAAGGAACGGTCGCAAGACGAAGCCCACGTCTTCCTCACGGTGCTGCACTCCGGCCCGCCCGACGAGGCCGAGCGTGACCTCGCGCCGGTGCGTGCGTTCGGGCCGCCCCTCACGGACTCGATCGGTGCGATGCCGCATCTCGCGGCCCAGCACCTGAACGACGAGACGCAGGACTGGGGGCATCGCTTCTACATGAAGAGCGCCTTCCTGCCGTCGTTCCCGGACGAGGTGGTCGACCTCTGTGCCGAGTACGCGGCGCGTGCGCCGGGCGGCGCCGACTGCGAGTTCTCGGTGTGGGCGTGGGGCCGCGCGATTGCGGCTGTCTCCGAAGATGCGACCGCCTTCACGGGGCGTGACGCCGCGGTGTGGCTGGCAGCCGAAGCGCTGTGGGACGACGACGCTCTCGACGAACGCTGCCGGTCGTGGGGTCGCGACGCGCTCGCCGACCTGGCGCGGTTCGCTTCGGGCGGCCGCTACGTGAACGACGTCGCCGAGGTGGGCGCAGACGTGGCTCGCACGGTCTACGGGGACGCGAAGTACGAGCGGCTCGTCGCGCTGAAGCGCGAGTGGGACCCGGACAACGTCTTCCGGCTCAACCAGAACGTCCGGCCGTAGGCGCCGACTCAGCGCCCGGCGCTAGCCGCCGAGTGCCTCTTCGAGGATCCCGAGCCCACGCTCGAGCTCCTCGTCGGTGGCCGTGACCGGCGGGAGCAGGCGGATGACGTTGCCGTAGAGGCCGCAGGAGAGGAGCAGCAGGCCCTGCTCGCGGGCGGCGGCAGTGATCTCCTTGGCGCGGGCCGGCGAGCGCTCCCCCAGCTCGAGCGCGAGCATCGAGCCGAGGCCGCGAACCTCGCCGATGTCCTCGTGGCTCGCGGCGATCTCGTCGAGCCGCGAGCGCATGAGCTGCGCGACGGCCTCCGCCCGCTCGCGGAAGCCGGGCTCGGCGAGCTGGTCGAGCACCGCGCAGGCGGCGGCGCACGAGACGGGGTTCCCGCCGAAGGTGCCGCCGAGGCCGCCGGGATGCGGTGCGTCCATCAGCTCCGCCTTGCCGGTGACGGCGGCGAGCGGAAGACCGCCCCCGAGCGTCTTGCCCGAGACGATCAGGTCGGGCTCGACGCGCGAGTGCTCGATCGCCCAGACCGTGCCGGTGCGCCCGCAGCCCGACTGCACCTCGTCGGCGACGTAGACGATCCCGTGCCGGTCGCACAGCTCCCTGAGCGCCTGGATGAACTCCGGCGGCATCGGGATGAAGCCGCCCTCGCCCTGGACGGTCTCGAGCACGACGCAGGCCACCGCGTCAGGCGAGACGTCCTGCTTGAAGAGCAGCTCGAGGCCCGCGAGCGAATCCTCGACCGACACGCCGCGGTACGGGTACGGCGCGGGTGCCCGGTAGACCTCCGGCGCGAGCGGCCCGAAGCCCTGCTTGTAGACGAGCTTCGAGGTCATCGCCATGGTCAGGTTCGTCCGCCCGTGGAAGGCCCGGTCGAAGACGACGACGCCGGGCCGCCCGGTCGACACGCGCGCGATCTTGACCGCGTTCTCGATCGCCTCGGCGCCCGAGTTCACGAGCAGCGTCTTCGTCGCCGACTCGCCCGGCCAGAGCTCGTCCAGCCGCCGCGCCACCTCGACGTACGGCTCGTACATCCCGACCATGAAGCACTGGTGCAGGTAGTGGTCGACCTGGTCGTGCACCGCCCGCACGACGGCCTCGGGGTTGTGCCCGAGGTTCTGGCAGGCGATCCCGCCCGCGAAGTCGAGCAGCTCGTTCCCGTCGGCGTCCCACAGCGTCGCGCCCTCGGCGCGCGTGACGACCAGGTCGGTGGTCGCGACGCCGCGCGGCACGAGCCGCTCGCGCGCCTCGCGGACGGTTGCGGTGTCGTGCAGCTGTTCGGTCGCCACGACGCAAGCCTACTTCGCCAATTTGCGTCGTGACGGCCGGCGGAGGAAGATTTCGGCTCCCGACCGGGAGGGTGACAAATGGCTTCCGCACCTGCGGCCGTCGAGCGCCGGGACGCGCTCGCGGAACGACTGTTCCTGAACGCGGTTGGCGCGTTCGACCTCTTCGCCGTCTACCTCGGCGATCGGCTCGGCCTCTACCGCGCGCTGGCCGACAACGGCGCAATGACCTCGGCAGAGCTGGCGGAGGCTGCGGGAATCCACGAGCGCTACGCACGCGAGTGGCTCGAGCACCAGGCCGCGAGCGAGCTGCTGGACGTCGAGGGGGACGCCGACGAGCGGCGGTTCAGCCTCCCCGCGGGGCACGACGAGGTCCTGCTCGACGAGACGAGCTTGAACTACGGCGCCCCGCTCGCCCGTGCGGTGCTGGCCTCGATCCGGCCGGTCGATGCGCTCGTGGAGGCGTTCCGGAACGGAGGCGGCGTCCCGTACGCCGCCTACGGCGACGACCTGCACGAGTCGCAGGCCGCGTTCACGCGCCCGCTGTTCGAGAACCAGCTCGGCAAGGAGTGGCTGCCCGCGGTGCCGGAGATCCACGATCGGCTCAGCGCGTCCGAGCCCGCGCGGGTGGCCGACGTCGCCTGCGGCCAGGGCCGGTCGAGCATCGAGATCGCGCGCGCGTTCCCGAACGCGCAGGTCGACGGCATCGACTCCGACCGCGCCTCGATCGAAGCGGCGCGCAAGAACGTCGAGGGGAGCGGCGTCGAGGCCCGGGTCACGTTCCACGAGCGCAACGCGGCCGACGCCGGCCTGGCGGGCCGGTACGACCTGGTGACGATCTTCGAGGCGCTGCACGACATGTCGTACCCGGTCGAGGTGCTGAAGGCCGCGCGCGGCCTGCTCGGCGACGGCGGGCTGGTATTCATCGGCGACGAGCGCACCGCGGAGGAGTTCACCGCGCCCGCGAGCGAGGCCGAGCGGCTGTTCTACGGCTTCAGCGTCTTCCACTGCCTGCCCGTCGGGATGGTGGGGGAGGGCGCGGCCGGAACGGGCACCGTCATCCGCCCGCAGACGGTGAAGGATTACGCCCGGCAGGCAGGCTTCGCGTCCTGCGAGGTGCTGCCGATCGAGCACGACTTCTGGCGCTTCTACCTGCTGCGGCCGTAAGGAAGGGGCGGCCGGTGGGCCGCCCCTCTTGGTGTTCTAGTAGCCCGGTGCGCCGGCTCCGCCACCGCCGGCG
>JBEVNN010000219.1:0-4121 GCA_040508095.1 Gaiellaceae bacterium | reverse complement strand
TCCGAGAGCGTCATCTGCGGCGCCACGGTCACCGAGTCGCCGGTGTGGACACCCATCGGGTCGAGGTTCTCGATCGAGCAGACGACGACCACGTTGTCGTTGCGGTCGCGGATCAGCTCGAGCTCGAACTCGTCCCAGCCGAGCAGACTCTCCTCGACCAGCACCTGGCCCACAGGGCTCTCGCTCAGCGCTCGCTCGAGCAGCCTCTCCAGCTCGCCCCGGTTGTGGGCGGTGCCGCCGCCGTGGCCGCCCAGCGTGAAGGCCGGCCGCAGGATCACCGGGAAGGCGAGCTCCGCGGGCACGTCGCCCAGAGACGTGACCACCAGCGACTCGGGCACCTTCAGCCCCGCCTCGCGAACGGTCTCGCGGAAGACCTCGCGATCCTCGGCGCGGCGAATCACCTCCGGCGGCGCGCCGATCAGCTCGATCCCGAGCGCCTCGAGGACTCCCGTCTCCGCGAGCTCGAGGCCGATGTTGAGCGCCGTCTGGCCGCCCATCGTCGGCAGGAGCGCGTCGGGCCGCTCCCGGCCGAGCACGTCCGCGACCGCCTCGACGTCGAGCGGCTCCAGGTACGTGCGGTCCGCGAACCCGGGGTCGGTCATGATCGTCGCCGGGTTCGAGTTGACGACGATCGTCCGGAAGCCGTCCTCGCGCAGCACCTTCAGCGCCTGGCAACCCGCGTAGTCGAACTCACAGGCCTGGCCGATCACGATCGGCCCGGACCCGATCAGGCAAATCGAACGGAGATCAGGCCGCCTCGGCAAGGGCCACCCCCTCTACCCAACGCGCCAAGAGCGGCCACGCGTCGTGCGGCCCGGGCCGCGCCTCGGGATGGAACTGCACCGAGCGCGCCGCGAGCTCAGGGAAGTCGAGCCCCTCGACCGTGCCGTCGTAAAGCGAGACGTGCGTCACCTCGGGCGCGTCCGAGCGGGCGACCGCGAAGCCGTGGTTCTGGCTGGTGACGAGCACGCGGTTCGTCCGCTTCTCGAGCACCGGGTGGTTCGCGCCGCGGTGGCCGAACGGGAGCTTGAACGTCTCGTGCCCGGTCGCCAGCGCGAGCAGCTGGTGGCCGAGGCAGATCCCGAGGATCGGCACCTTTCCGAGCAGCGCCTTGACCGTCTCGACCTCGGCCGCGAGGGGCTCCGGGTCGCCCGGGCCGTTCGAGAGCAGCACGCCGTCGTGGCGCACGAGCTCGGCCGGGTCGGCGTCGTGCGGGTAGACCGTGACGGCCGCCCCCGCCCACGCGAGCCTGTCGAGGATCGAGCGCTTGCAGCCGTAGTCGACGACGGCGATGTTCGCGGTGCCCGCGTCGGAGTAGACGTACGACTCCCGGGTCGAGACGCCCGCGGCGAGCGCTCTGCCCGTCATGGTCGGCTGGTCCTGGACGGCCGCCAGCGCCTCCTCGACCGACGCGTCTCCCGAAACGGCGATCGCCCGCATCGCGCCGCGCTCGCGGAGGTGCACCACCAGCGAACGCGTGTCGATCCCGGTGAGCCCGACGATTCCGTGCCGGTGAAGCCAGTCCGTCCAGGCGGGCCCGCGCGCCTCCCGCATCACCACCGCCCGCGCCTGGGGCCGCGGCGACTCGCAGCGATCGCGGTCGACCCCGTAGTTGCCGATCATCGGCGCCGTGAAGCAGACGATCTGCTCCGCGTAGCTGGGGTCGGTGACCACCTCCTGGTAGCCGGTCATCGACGTCGTGAAGACCGCCTCGCCGAACGCGAAGCCCTCTGCGCCCGCCGATTCGCCCCGGAAGACGGTGCCGTCCTCGAGTGCCAGGAACCCGGTCATCTTCGTGCCTCCTCCTTCGTGATCCACTCGCCGTGCTCGAGGTAGTGCCGCGCGCGGGCGGCGTGAACTGGCTCGTCGTGCGCCTCCGCCCAGCGCAGCAGCTCCTCGGCTGCGCTTCGGGTCTCGGTTTCCGACACGGGCAGCAGCTCGCCCCACTCCCGCGCCGCGAACCGCTGTGCGAGCGCGGCGTCGAGCACGAACCAGAACTCCGGCTCGCCCGGGCCGTCGGGGTAGTTCAGCTCGTACGCAGGCGGCTTCGCACCGGCCCCGTAGACGACGAGCTCGAGCTTCCGGAACGGCTGCGGCAGCTCGTCCAGCTCGGCGACGACGGCCTCGCGCTCCTCCTGCTCCAGCGTCCGCTCGACCACGACCACCACGTCGAGGTCGCTGGTGGCCGGGTCGAAGCCGCCGACGAGGGCCGAGCCGACCACGAACGCACGCGTCACCGGGGCGACGCCCTCGATGGCGTCGACCACCTCTGCGACGTACGTCTCGAGCTGCGCCGCCGCCATCGTCATGCCGCGAAGGCCGTCCGTCCTGCGGCCACGGTCAGGCGAACGTGCCCGCGCAGCGTCTGGCCCAGCAGCCAGGAGTTCGCGGAGAGCGAGCGGAAGCCGTCCTCCTGCACGCGCCACGCCCGCTCCGTGTCGAGCAGGACGAGATTCGCGGTGGCACCCGGCGCGATGCGCGGCGGTTCGAGCCCGTACGCGCGTGCGGGGCCCGCCGACATGCGCTCGAGCAGCGTCTCCAGCTTCAGCAGTCCCGGCTCGACGAGATGCGTGTACAGCGCCGCGAAGGCCGTCTCCAGGCCGGTGACGCCGAAGGGCGCCGCCTCGAACGGCACCTCCTTCTCGTGCCGCAGGTGCGGCGCGTGATCGGTCGCGACACACGCGATCGTCCCGTCAGCCAGTGCTTCCACCAGCACGGCGCGGTCTGCCGCGCTACGCAAGGGCGGGTTCATCTTCAGGTTCGAGTCGAGCGAGCGCACCGCCTCGTCCGTGAGGCAGAGGTGATGCGGCGTGACCTCGGCGGTCGCCGCGACTCCTCTGGCCTGCGCCGCCCGCAGCGCGTCGACCGATTCGCGCGCCGAGAGGTGGAGTAGGTGTAGCGGCGCCTCCTCGTAGGCGGCCAGGGAGAGATCGCGCTCGACCATCACGCTCTCGGCAACCGACGGGTAGCCCGAGAAGCCGAGCTCCGCGGAGACCGCTCCCTCGTGCATCTGACCCCCCTTCGAGAGCGTCGGCTCCTCGCAGTGCAGCGCGAGCCGCCGTCCGGTGATGCGGTGGTACTGCAGCGCGCGCCGCATCAAGCCCGGCGCGACCACCGGCCGCCCGTCGTCGCTGAACCCGGCCGCGCCCTGCTCCGCGAGCTCGACCATCTCCGTCAACTCCGCGCCCTGCTGGCCGCGGGTGATGGCCGCGAGGAAGCCGACCGGGATGGTCGCCTCGGCTTTCGCGTCCTCGACCAGCGACCCGAGCACGGAGGCCGAGTCGACGACGGGGTCGGTGTTCGGCATCGCGAGAATCGCGCAGTAGCCGCCCGAGGCCGCCGCCGCGGTGCCGGAGGCGATCGTCTCCTCGTCTTCGCCGCCCGGCACGCGCAGGTGCACGTGCGGATCGACGAACGCGGGCGCGAGCACTAGGCCCTCGCCCTCGACCACTCGATGGCCGTTCACGTCGACGTCGGTCCCGAGCTGCGCGATCACGCCTTTGTCCACGCGAACGTCGCAGACGCGATCGAGCCCCTCCGTCGGGTCGATGACACGGGCGCTGCGCACGACCAGGTCCTCCAGGCTCCGCCCTTTCTTCATGAAGAGCATCACGCCACCTCCAGCGGCTCGGTCACCTCGACGGGCACCGGCCCGGTCGTGAGCAGGTCGTAGAGCACCGCCATCCGCACGACCAGCCCCGAGCGCACCTGGGCCTCGATCAGCGCCTCGGGCGCGTCGGCGACGCGCGGATCGATCTCGACCCCGCGGTTCATCGGGCCGGGGTGCATCACCTTTTGGCCCGGCCGGATGCGCTCCGGTGTCACGCCCCAGCGCGCGGTGTACTCGCGGAGCGATGGCACGTAGTTCGCGCCCTCCTGCATCCGCTCGCGCTGCATGCGCAGGACGTAGACGACGTCGGCCGTGGCGATCGCGTCGATGTCGTGGGAGACCTCGCAGCCGAGCCCCTCGATGCCGCGCGGGATCAACGGTGGCGGCCCGACGAGCGTCACCTTCGCGCCCATCAGCGCGAGCGCCTGCACGTTCGAGCGCGCCACGCGCGAGTGCAGTACGTCTCCGACGATCGCGACGTGGACTCCCTCGATGCGCCCCAGGTCGGCCT
>JBEVNN010000189.1:0-4577 GCA_040508095.1 Gaiellaceae bacterium | reverse complement strand
CGCTGGCCACGTTGCGGCGGCAGTTCGCCGAGAGTCGCGACCTGCTCGGCTCGCACCTCCTCCTGTACCAGATCCACTCGGCAACCCTCGAAAGCGGCGTACTCGACGATCGCAACGTGCTCGAGGAGCTGAGGCGGCTGCGCGAGGCCGGCCTGGGGATCGGCCTCACCGTCACCGGCGCCCGGCAGGCGGCAACGATCCAGCGCGCCTTGGAGGTCGACCTGTTCGACACAGTTCAGGCAACCTGGAACCTGCTCGAGCGCTCTGCCGGGCCCATCCTGGCCGAGGCCCACGACGCCGGGCTAGGCGTCATCGTCAAGGAGGCTCTGGCGAACGGCCGGCTCACTGTGCGCGGCGCCCTCGTTCCGCTGCTGGAGCTCGCCGAGCACCGCGGGGTCTCGCCGGATGCGCTGGCCCTCGGCGCAGCCCTCGCCCAGCCGTGGGCGGACGTCGTCCTGAGCGGCGCCGCGACTGTCGAGGCGCTGCAGAGCAACCTGACCGCGCTGGGACTCGACCTGGGCGAGCAGCTGGACCCCGAGCTCGAGGACCTGGCCGAAGAGCCCGCCCGCTACTGGGACGAGCGCGCGGCGCTTCCCTGGAACTGAAAGCGCCCTAAGTCGCCCTGCGGCCGAGCACGAAGCGATTCTCCGTCCGGTTCAGGAGCCGGCCGATGTTGGCCCGGTGGAGCACGAAGATCGCCACCGCGGCTCCCGCGGTGAAGGCGACGACGAACCACGAGGCGCCGAAGAGCAGGGCAAAGAGCGGGAGGGTCGCTGCGGAGAGCAGCGAGGCGACCGACGTGTAGCGGGTCACGAGGAACGTGACGATCCAGACCGCCGCCATCGCCAGCGTTGCAAGCGGGGCGAGAGCGAGGGCCACCCCTGCGGTCGTGGCCACGATCTTCCCCCCGCGGGCGAAGCCCATGAACAGCGGCCGCCAGTGCCCGATCAGCGCGGCGATCCCAGCAAGGAGCCCGATCAACTCGTTGCCGAGCCAGAGTCCGAACAGGGCCGCGGCGAACCCCTTCGCGACGTCGAGCAGCGCGACGCTGAGGCCCAGCTTGAAGCCCTGCGTGCGCCAGACGTTGGCCGCCCCGGTGTTGCCGCTTCCAACCGTCCGGATGTTGGCTCCCGACACGAGCCGGGGCAGCCAATAGCCCCACGGCATGCTGCCGAGGAGGTACCCGCTCAGGATCAGGAGAACGTCCCTCATTGAGAGCCCAGCTGGGACGATTGTACGAGGCTTCCCTTACGGTCGGCGTCGGACGAGCCCCTGCTCGAGCCACCACTCGACGGTTCGGCGCAGCGTCTCCTCGACCGGCGTGTAGCGCAGGCCGAGTGCGCGCGTGGCCTTCGAGCCGTCGTACGCGTGGCCGTGGATCAGCGTTCGTGCCAGCTCCCGGCAGATGCGCGGGCTGCTGCTGCGGCGAACCCGGCCGAGTGCCTCGACGACCGTCGCCGCCGTCAGCGCGAGCCAGGGAGGGAGCATGCGAACCGGCCGATCGATGCCCACAACGCTTGCGAGGAGCGCTAGGCCTTCACGGACGGACAGCGTCGCGCCGCTCAGGACGTACCGCTCACCGGGCGTCCCTCGTGAGCCCGCGAGCAGATGCCCCTCCGTGCAGTCGGCGATGTCCACGAGGCTGAGCCGCGAGTCGACGACCGCGGGGACTCGCCCGTTCAGGAAATCGACCAGGAGCTTGGCCGAGCCCGCGGCCCGCCCAGGGCCCTGCACGGACGCAGGGTTCACGGAGATGACTTCGAGCCCGGCCTTGCGCGCCGCGGCGAACACGGCCTGCTCGGCTTGGAACTTCGAGCGCTCGTAGTCGGAGAGGAACCAGCCGCGGTGCCGGGATTCCTCCGACCCGATCGTCCCGCTGGCCTCCCCTAGCGTCGCCGCGGACGACGTGTACACCACCCGTCGAACCCCGGCCTGCGCTGCAGCGCGGACGACGTTCTCCGAGCCCTGGACGTTGACCTCGAAGAGCGGCAACGGGTCGCGGAGGCAGAAGGCGTTGGCTCCAGCGGCGTGGTAGACGACCTCGCAGCCACGCATCGCCGCCGCGAGCGCATCGAGGTCGAGAACGTCTCCGCGAACCGGCTCCGCGCCCAGCCCGGCGAGCACGTCCGCAGAGGCGTCCGAGCGGGCCAGTCCCTTGACCTGGCTGCCGGCGCCCAGCAGCCGCTCGACGAGCGCGCGGCCGAGAAACCCCGTGCCGCCGGTGACGAGAACCGCGTCGGCCGCCAGGTCCCCTACCTCATTTCGGTGGAGAACGCCGAGGAGAAGCGGGCCAGGTACTCCACTGCCGACGCGACCGTGATCGCCGCCGCGACGATCATCGCCCACTCGTCGACGCGAAGAGGCCCGAGCGGCCCGCCGAGGTGGAGGATCGCGAGGAAGATCGCGATGAATTGGGCGTTCGTCTTCAGCTTTCCCCAGATCGATGGCGGGAAGACGGTTCCCTCGGCCGCGACCACCCCGCGCAGGCCGAGGATTAGCAGCTCTCGGCTGATGATGATCGCGGCGATCCACGGCGAGGCGCGGTCGACGTCCACTAGAGCGATGAGCGCGCCTGTGACCAGGAGCTTGTCCGCAGTCGTGTCGAGGAAGGAGCCGAGCTTCGTCGACACCTCCCAGCGGCGCGCCAGGTAGCCGTCCGCGAAGTCGGTCAAAGCAGCGACCACGAACACGATCGCGGCCGCCGTGTAGGCAGAGCTCCGGTCCGGCCCGGCGAGGATCAGGGCCATCACCACAGGCACAGCGACGATCCGGGCGTAGGTCAGGCCCGAGAGCACCGATCGCGGCGCAGCCGCCCGCGCGATCACGCGCCGCTCCCCGAGGAAATGGCCGCAGCCTCCGTTGCCGCGCACTCGACGAGGGCCCTGACCTCCGCCGCCGAGGCCAGCCCCAGCGCCTCTTCGGCGAGCCGGCGCGCGGCGTTGGAGTCGACGCTCCGAACGGCCTGCTTGACGGCCGGGATCGCGGCGACGCTGGCGCTCAGCTCGGTGACGCCCAGCCCCACCAGCACCGGGACCGCGACCGGATCCGACGCGAGCTCCCCGCAGACGCCGACCCAGCGCTCGTGCCGGCTTGCGGCCTCGGCGACGAGCCGGATCAGGCGCAGCACGGCGGGGTGCAGGCCGTCTGCCAGCCCGGCGACGGACGCGTTCCCGCGCTCCGCCGCCATCGTGTACTGCGTGAGGTCGTTGGTTCCCAGCGAGAAGAAGTCGACCTCGGGCGCGAAGGCCTCCGCTGTAAGCGCCGTCGCCGGCACCTCGACCATGACGCCGACCTCCAGCTTCCCGGGCACCGCCGACCCCGCCGCCTCGAGCTCGTCGCGGGCCCGCTCCAGCGCCGCCCTCGCGTGCCGGTATTCCTCCAGCGTCGCCACCATCGGAAACATCAGCTTGAGCGGATGCTCGGCCGCCGTCCGCAGCGCGGCGCGCAACTGCGTCTCGAGCAGCTCCGGCCGCGCCAGCGTCAGGCGAATGCCGCGGACGCCCAGGAACGGGTTCGCCTCCGGTTGGGTGGGCACGTAGGGGAGCGGCTTGTCGGCGCCGACGTCGAGCGTGCGCAACACGAGCGGCCGTCCTTCAAGCGCCTCGGCGATTCGGCTGTACACCTCGTACTGGTCGTCCTCGCTCGGCATCGACTCCCGCTCGAGGAAGAGGAATTCCGTACGCAGGAGGCCGACGCCCTCGGCGCCGTTCGCGAGCGCGGCCTGCACGTCGTCCCGCGCACCGATGTTCGCGACAACCTCGACGGCCTGTCCGTCGCGGGTGAGCGCGGGCTCGGCGGCGCGGGCGCGAGCCTCGCGGGCCTCCTCGTCCCGTTCGGCGCTTCGCCGCGCGTACTCGGCCACGAGCTCCGCGGGCGGCTCGACGTAGACGGCACCTGCGTCGCCGTCGAGGAGCAGCTCGGTGCCCTCGCGGAGTTCCAGCAGCGTCTCGCCCAGCCCGACCGCGGCCGGGATCCCGAGCGAGCGGGCGAGAATGGCGCTGTGTGACGTGGGGCTGCCCGCGGCGGTGGCGATCCCGCGCGCGAGGTCCCGGTCGAGACCCGCCGTGTCCGCTGGCGTCAGGTCCTCGGCGACGACGATCCCGGAACTGCTCAACGCAGGCCCGGCCTCCTCCCCCGTCAGCGCCGCAACGACCTGGCGTGCGACGCCCGTGAGGTCCTCGGCGCGGGCTCTCAGATAGTCGTCGTCGAGGCTCCGGTAGTCGGCGGCGACGGCCTCGGCCGCCGCATGCCAGGCCCCGGCCGCGTTCCTGCCCTCCTCGAAGATCGCGCGCCGCGCGGGCTCGAGCAGCGCCTCGTCCTCGAGGAAGAGCAGGTGGGCCTCGAAGATGGCCGCGCTGTAGTCGCCGGCCCGGGCCGCGACCGACTCCTGCGCCGCCCGGATCTCGCCACGGACCTGCTCGAGCGCCATCCGCAGCGCTTCCCACTCCTCCTCTGTATCGGCGCACGAGCCGGTCGGGATCCGGGGCTGGGCCGCGCGAAGGTGGCGCGCCGGCCCCGAGACGATGCCCGGCGCGCCGGGAAGCCCCGCGAGTCCACCCTCGACCTTCTGCTCTGCA
>JBEVNN010000180.1:0-5435 GCA_040508095.1 Gaiellaceae bacterium | reverse complement strand
GCCGCCGAGATCACGTCGGTGATGTCGGAGTAGTCGCGCAGATCCTCGGGGACGTTCTTCAGCGCCGCCTGCAGGCACTTGGGCGAGTACTTGTTGAGCGGCTTCCCGTTCAGCCAGTCGTCGATGACGCGCTCCCAGCACGCCTTCCCCTTGGCCTGGGCGGGAGCAGCCGTGCCTCCGGCAAGGCCGGCCAAGAGGGCGACCAGGACGACAGCGATGACGGCTAGACGCTTACGCATTCCAAGGTGGCGGTTACCGACGGCAGTCTTCCCGCTTCCGGTGAGGCGGAGGTGTGCCCCCGGTAAGCACTTTGTAAACGGAGACGTTCGGTCTGGCCCGATGTTAGCCTCCCGCGGCGATGCTCAGGGCGCTGGATCGCTGGGCGGCTTGGCTGCTGCTCGGCGCTGGCGGGGTCCTGGCGGCGATCTCGGCGCTCTTTTCCGCCGGCTCTTCCGGCGGTCGGTTGACATGGATCGGCATCGCGGCGCTCCTAATCTCGGCGTTGATTGTGGCGGGCGCACTGGTCGGGCTGCCCAGGCCGGAGCTCTCGCGGGAGGCGCTCGTGGCGCTGGGGTTCCTGCTTGCTTTCGTCGCCTGGAACGGGATCTCGGTGCTGTGGTCGATCGAGGCCGACCGCTCCTGGGCCTACCTGAACCGCGGGCTCGTCTACGTCGCGCTCGCGGTGATCGGCCTCTGGCTCGGGCCCTGGCTGCGCCAGTGGGCGTACGTGCTTGCCGGCGTGCTGGCGCTGCCGCTCGGGTGGGCGCTGCTCGGGAAGGCGATCCCGGCGCTCGGGGGCTCGGGCCGCATCGCGCGGCTCAGCTCGCCGATCGGCTACTGGAACGCGCTCGGGCTGCTGTTCGCGATGGCGCTGCCGCTCGCAATCTGGCTCGCGGCGCGGCGTGAGCACCGGCACTGGCTGCGCACCGCGGGCGTGGTCTACATCTATGCGCTCGTCGTCGGCCTGCTGCTGACCTACTCGCGCGGCGGCGTGCTCGCGGCCAGCGTCGCGATCGCGCTCTGGCTCGTGTTCGGTCGGCCGCGGGTCGAGAGCGCCGCTGCGCTGCTGCTCGGTGGCGGCGCCGGGATCGGCGTGGCTGCTTGGGCCTTCACGCGGCCGGGGCTGACCACCGACGGCGCAGAGCATTCGCTGCGCGTTCACGACGGCGCCTGGTTCGCGGCGGTGTTCGTGCTCGCGGGGATCGCGGTGGGCGCGCTCGCCTACCTCGGCTCGCTGTCGGAGGAACGGCGGCCGTTGACGGCGGCCCGGCGGCGGCTATTCGGCCAGGTCGCGCTCGGCGTCCTCTGCGTGGGTGCGGCGGTCTGCGTCGTCGTCCTGGCTGTGGAGTCGAAGCCCGAGGGCTGGTTCAAGGACTTCACGGCGCAGCCGACCAACCCCTCACAGCAGGGCGGGCCGCAGCATCTCGTGAGCGCGAGCTCGTCGAGCCGATGGCTGTGGTGGAAGGAGGCCTGGCGGGCGTGGGAGCGGCAGCCGTGGCGCGGCACGGGCGCAGGCAGCTTCGAGCTCACGCACCGGATGCTGCGAACGAACAACATCGTCGTCACCGAGCCGCACAACGTGCCGCTGCAATTCTTGACCGAGACCGGCCTCGCCGGCTTCTTCTTCGCACTGATGGCGGTCGGCGCGGCTGCAGTCGGAGTGGTTCGGCGGCTGGGCGGGCGCGACCCCGCGGCGGTGGCGCTAGCCGTGCTCGCCGCGGCCTACGTGGTGCACTCGCTCGTCGACTTCGACTGGGACTTCGTCGCCGTGACGGCGCCGTTCGTGCTCACGGTCGGCGCGTTGCTGGGCGGCCCTGAGGTGATACGGGATGAGCCGCGACTCGTGTGGTCGCCCCTTCCCGCTGCGGCGGCGATCGCGGTGGCGCTGTCGCTGCTGACGCCCTGGTTCGCGGAGCGTGATACCGACTCGGCGCGGACGGCGATCGCGGAAGGCCGGCCGGTGCGCGCCTACCGGGAAGCGGGCAACGCCCGTTCACTCGATCCGCTGGCGCTCGATCCTCTCTTCGTCCAGGCCGCGGCGCTCGAGCAGCTGGGCGACATCCAGGGGGCTCGTCGACGCTATGCCGACGCCGTTCGGCTCCAGCCGCTCAACTGGCGCACCTGGTACGAGCTCGGCAGTTTCGAGGCCGACCAGCGAGCCTGGGACCGAGCGATCCCGCCGCTCGAGCGGGCGGTGGAGCTCGACCCGCTGAACGCGATTCCGTCCGGGCTGCTGAACCAGGCGAAGGCAGCAGCCGGCTAGCCGGCCCGGGCGCGCAGCCAGATCTGCGTCCAGAAGGGCGCAAGCAGCCGGTAGACGAACGGCTCGGCGAAGTGCGAGGCCGTGTCGGCGGGCGCGTTCGAGAAGAGCCGCTTGCGGTTGTTGTGGAAGCGGCGGATGTCGGTGAAGCCCGCGTCGCGGAGGAGCTTCTTCAGGTGACGCGGGCTGTAGCCGAGCTCGGTCGTTCCATAGGTGTCAGCCGCGCCGCGGCCCTGGAAGCGTTGCTTCCAGTTCGGCTCGGCGAGCAGCAGCCGGCCGCCCGGTTTCAGCGCACGCTTGGCCGCCGCGAGGACGAGCTCCGGCCGCTCGCTGTGGTGAAGCGCGTCGTAGAGCAGGCAGGCGTCGAAGCGGCCGCCGAGGTCGAGCTGCTCGTAGTCGCCGGCCTCGAAGGTGACCTCGAGCCCTTCTCGCGCGGCTTCCTCGCGGGCGATCTCGATCATCTCGGGCGAGATGTCGTAGCCCTCGGCCTGGACTCCGTGCCGCGCCGCGAGTCGGGTCATCCAGCCGGAGCCGCAGCCCAGCTCGACGAGGCTCGAGCCCACGTGCAGGTCGAGCAGCTGCAGCACGTAGCCGAAGTCGATCAGGAAGCGGGCTGTTTCCCGCGGGTGGTGCCCGAACGGCTTGGAGCGGATCCAGGCCCGCCCCTCCTCGCCGGCCGCCTGCGGGTAGTCGATCTCGGCCTGCTTGCGCGAGTCGTCAGCGGGCACGGGTCGATGATAGGGCGCTCGCGGACACGAGCTGACGTCGCAGGTTTACGGCACGTATGCTCAGCAGTGGCGAGGCGGCCGGGAGGCCGCAGCCTGGCCGCCCGCCAGCGACGGGGTGACCGAGGCGCCCGGAGCTGATGGTTCTGCTGCCCACCGGCAGCAGTCGGTGCGCCATCTTGCATGGTGCGAGTCGTAACCGCGGTTCGTAGTGGTTGCCTCGCGCAGAGGTATGTGCCTCGGGGCGGGATGCGGCGCCGCCCCGAGACACAGCCCAGCATCGGCTAACCGCCGCAGGTGAGGCCGGCGGCAAAGGCGGCTGAGAGCACCAGTGCGGTGGCTGCCGCAATGGAAATCAGACGGGCCATGCTCACCTCCTTTCGATAGGCGCAACCAGGGAAGGACCACTGGTTCATGGGAGATGCGAAGAGGGGGACCACAGTCGAACACGGCAATCCTGTCAAGTCGGCAGCTTGACGCTTGGCAGGCCTGGTCGCGAAGATGCGCCTGCGTGATCGCGTCTCCTCGAACAAAGGGCTCGGACGAGAGCATCGGAGCTCGCGTGCGGAGGCTCCGACTCGCGCGTGGACTCTCCCAGCGGAAGCTGGCCTCCAGCGGCGTGAGCTATGCCTACATCTCGCGGATCGAGTCCGGTCAGCGCATCCCATCTGTCCGCGCGATCCGCGTGCTCGCGCGCCGGCTCGGCGTGACGCCGGAGTATCTCGAGAGCGGCGTTGACATAGCGCCGGGCGAGGCGCTCGAGCTCCGACTCACAGACGCCGAGTTGAGACTGCGGCTGGGCGACCACAGCATGGAGGCACGTCACGCGCTCCAGGCGGTCTTGAAGGAGGCGCAGCGAACCGCCCAGAGCGAGATCGAGGTGCGCGCGCAGATCGCGTTGGGACTCGCGTCGCTCGCTGCGGGAAACCAACGCGAGGCCGCGCAATACCTTGCGGTCGCCGTTGCGTCGCCGCTCGTCTCACCTCTTACGCAGACGAACGTCTACGTCAGCCTGTCGAAGGCGCTCAGGTTCCTCGGGCGGGCCGAGGAGGCCGTGGCGATGCTCCAGGAGGCGCTCGACGATCCCGGCTGCCAGATGCCCGAGGGGGTCGGGGTCCGACTGCGGCTCGCGACGTACCTCAGCTACGCGCTCACCGACCTCGGCGACTTCGAGCGAGCGCGCTCGGTCCTCGAGGAGCTCGACGCGGATGCCGCTCTCGACGCGCACGCGCAGGTCACGATGCACTGGTCGTTGGCGCGACTCGCCTACATGGAGGGCCAACAGCGGGCCGCGCTCAACGAGATCCGGCGGGCCATCATTCTTCTCGATCACACGGAGGACAGCCTCGAGCTCGCCAGGGCACACCTTTTCGCGGCCGAGGTCCACCTGTGGGCCTACAACATCCCGGAAGCAGAGCGCCATCTGGAGCTCGCCACGCGGCTAGAGACCCTCGCGGCGGATGCGCGTGACCTCGGTGCACTTCACTCGGGGCAAGCGCTGGCGCTGGCCCGCCGGGGTGATTTCGACGCCGCGCGTCCGCTTATCCGCCGCGCCCACGAAGCGCTTGCCGACGCCCCCGCCGAGCAGGGTCTCCTCTGGGTGGCACAGGCACTCGTCGAAGCAGGGTGCGATGAACTGGACACCGCAACTCACAGCTTCGAGCGAGCTGTTGATGCCCTGACGGCTTCCAGCATGCACCGTGAGGCCGCCGCAGTATGTCGCGAGTGGTCGGAACTGCTGCTGGCAGCCGGGAAGAGCGAGGAGGCTGCAAGCGCGTCGAGGCGCGCCGCTCACTTGGGGGCGGAAGCCGACGTGGGACGCATTCGCGTCGGTCAGCGGTAGATCGCCGTCAGCGTCAGCCGCCGATGATGATGGCCAGCTTGGCGGCGTGGAGGTCGCGGCGGCGCAGGCCGTCCAGGGGGGAGACCCGGCGGATCCTGAGGTCGCGCGCGAGTCGCAGCGCCTCACCGCGGCGGGCGGCGCGGTACATGACCACGGTCTGGCCGTAGCTGCCGTGCGGCGCGTTTCCGACCACGCCGAGGATGTATCCACGCGCGCGCACGCGCGAGGCCTCTGCGGCTGCGGCGCCGGAGACGCCGTTGCCGTTCAGGACGGTCACCGAGACGCGCCGCCGCGGGAGCAGCGGCCCGACCTTCGTCGCGGCCGGCTTCTTCACGACGGCGGGTTTCGTGGCGGCCGCCCGCGCCTCCTTCTGGGCGTGGTGGAGAACCGGTTTCGCCAGCAGCGCGATCGCGACGATCAGCAGCCCGACGAGCTCGAGCATCGCGATCCCCGTGGCCACGACGGCGATCGTGCGCCACGGGTGTGAGTGGCCGCTGGGGCCGGACGGCTGAAGAGCGTGCTCCACGGCGGACGGTCCGATTCGCCGCCGCGCGCCGCCCTCCTGCTAGCTCCTGAAGGACTCCCAGGTCAGGCGCAAGCCCTCTTC
>JBEVNN010000143.1:0-3260 GCA_040508095.1 Gaiellaceae bacterium | reverse complement strand
GGGCGCACGCTCTCGATCCTCGGCCTCGCGGCGCTGGCCTACGCGCTGGCGCAGACGACCGTCATCCCCGCGATCCCGGACCTCATGTCCGCGCTCCACACCGACGAGAGCGGCGTTACCTGGACGCTGACGGCGTACCTCGTCTCGGCGGCCGTCTTCACGCCGCTCGTCGGGCGGCTCGGCGACATCTACGGCAAGCGGCGGCTCCTCGTGGTCGCGCTCATCGCGTTCGCGGGCGGATCGGTCATCGCCGCCGTGTCGGCGAGCCTCTGGATCGTCGTCGCGGGCCGCGTCGTGCAGGGCGTCGGCGGCGGCATCTTCCCGCTCTGCTTCGCAATCGTCCGCGACGAGTTCCCGCGGGAGCGGGTCTCGCGGGGGGTCGGGCTGATTTCAGCCGTCGCCGGGGTTGGCGGCGGGCTCGGACTGGTGCTCGGCGGGCTCCTGGTGGACTACGCGTCCTACCACTGGATCTTCTGGCTCGGCGCCGTGATGGGGATCGGCGCCGCGGTCGCGACGGAGCTGCTGGTGCCGGAGTCGCCGATTCGCACGCCCGCGCGGCTGGACCTGCGTGGGGCGCTCGTGCTCGCGGTCGGGCTCGTGCTGCCGCTGGTCGCGATCTCGCAGGCGCACGACGTCGGCTGGGCGAGTACCCGAACGCTCGTGCTGATCGGCGCCGGGCTCGTCGTGCTCGCGCTGTGGGTGGCGCTCGAGCGGCGCACCGAGGAGCCGCTCGCCGACGTCGAGGCGCTGGTGAAGCCGCCGGTGCTGCTGACGAACGTCGCGACGCTGCTCGTCGGCTTCGGGATGTTCGGCTCGTTCATCCTGATCCCGCAGCTGGCGCAGACACCCACGTCGACCGGCTACGGCTTCGGCGTCGACGCGACCCGCGCGGGGCTGCTGCTCGTCCCGGGTTGCCTGGCGATGCTGGCGCTCGGACCGATCTCGGGGATCGTCGGCGGCCGGGTCGGCAACAAGGTGCCGCTCGCGCTCGGCGGCTTCCTCACCGCACTCGGTCTCGCGCTGCTCGCGTTCGCGCACGGGAGCCAGGTGGAGGTGATCGCCTTCAGCGTGGTCATGTGCAGCGGCATCGGGCTCGCGTTCGCGGCGATGCCGAACCTGATCATCGAGGCTGTGCCGCCGCACCAGACCGGCGAGGCTACGGGCTTCAACGCTCTCGTCCGCTCCGTCGGCTCCTCTCTCGGCTCGCAGGTCTCGGCGACCGTCCTCGCCGGCAGCGTGGTCGCGGGGATCCCCACCGACGCCGGGTTCACGCACGCATTCGCCATCTCAGCTGTCGTGGCCGCTTGCGCGGGCGCAGTCGCGGTCGTGATCCCGCGCGCTCCGATCCCGGCCCGCGCGCCTGCGCTGGGCGAGGTCGGCGCCGCCTCGCCGCTCGCCGAGCCCGCGTACTCGCAGGAAGAGTTCTGACCGCCCTACCGGGTCATCCGGTCGCGACGAGGAGCACGGCGGTGAAGATGCCGAGGATCACACCGAAGGCTGCGAAGACGAGCGCGGCCTGGTCGCTCGAGGGCACGTCTTCGCCCGCGGATAGCGCGCGGCCCACCTCGCGGTTGCGGACGTAGCCGTACGCGGTGCTCGCCACGCCGACGACGGCGAAGGCGATCCCGATCACTTCGTACGGCCAGTTCGCCCCGCGCGAGAGGTCCGGGACCAGCCGTCCGGCGGCGAAGCTCACGGCGAAGCAGGTCAGGCCGGTCCGCCACCACGCGAGGTAGGTCCGCTCGAGCGCGAGCCGCGTCCTGCGCGTGGCGTCGACGACTCCTTGCTCGTGTGCGCCCACGTCTCCGCAGTTCGCCCGCGGCGGCCGAGTTCCTTATCCGCGTCAGCGAACGACGCGCTCGAGGCCGACGGTGCGCCGGAGGCGGTCGAGAGCCCGGTCGAATGCCTCGTCGAGCGCGGCGGAGGGGCGAACGCCCGGCTCCACGTGGAACGCCTTCACGACGAGCGCGCCCTCCTTGCGCTCCGACTTGAGGTCCGCGCGACCGACGATCCGGTCGCGCCAGAGGAAGGGCAGGACGTAGTAGCCGTAGCGCCGCTGCGGCGCGGGCTTGTACAGCTCGATCACGTGCTCGAAGCCGAGCAGCCGGGTCGCGAACTGGTAGCCCCAGAGCAGATTGTCGAACGGCGACAGCAGGACGGCCGCGCTCGGCCTGGGGCGGTCCAGCTCGACGCCCGCCTCGACGACGACCGGCGCCCGGCCGTCCTCCATGGCGAGCCGCTCGAGCCGGCCCTCGGCCACGAGGGCGTCGACGTAGGGGCCGGCGGCCTTCGCCCCGCCGAGGAAGGACCACATCGGCCGCACGTGCTCCACGATCGCGAACTCGCTCAGCGCGCCCCTGGCCCGCACCGCCTTGACGATCAGCGCCCTGACCGCATCCTCCTCCGCGGGAATCGGAGCCTCGAGCACGTCTCGGCGAAGCACGCGCTCTGGGAGGTCGTAGCGGCGCTGGAAGTTCACGCGGTCGGCGATCACCAGGTCCCCCGAGGCGAACAGCGCGTCGAGCATCTGCTTCGCCGGCTTCCAGCTCCACATCACCTCCGACGACGTTCCGGCCCGGTGCGGCGCGGGATCGGGCTTGCCCTCGAAGTCGCGCGACCCGAGCGGGCCGCGCTCACGGATCTCGCCGAGCACCTGTTCCTCGAGGCCCGGGTACCGCGTCCTCACATCGCCGTGCCATGGAGACGCCTCGCGCATGCGCTCGCGCGCCCAGGCGTAGAGCGGCCAGTCCTCCGCAGGAACGACGCACAGGGCGTGGGCCCAGCCTTCGATGATGCGCCCCTCGCGCAGGAGTCGCGGGACCGTTCCCACGGGGTACATGCCGGCCCGGCTCGAGATCGCGATCCGGTGGCTGCGCTCGACGGTCGTGATCGTGTCGAGCTGGATGCACGAGGCCTTCCGGATCGCCGCCTCCGCGTCGTCGGCGCCCGCGCGGCGAGGGCGGGCCGCGTACCCCTGCGTCGTCACCGCGAGCCGGCGCAGCACCGGGATCGAGACGGGCTTCATCCCAACCGAACGATGGCACGCTCCAGCGCGCGATGGATTGTGTTGCGGTGAGTGCCGAGGTCACTGCTGCGGAGTTCGCGGAGCTCTTTCGCACCGTCAGCACCTGGGGGCGGTGGAGCGAGCGCGATCAGCGAGGGGCTCTGAACCACCTCGAACCGAGCCGGGTGGTCGCGGCGTCCCGTCTCGTGCACGAGGGGACGACCGTGACGCTGAGCCTGCCGATGAACACGAAGGC
>JBEVNN010000114.1:0-3479 GCA_040508095.1 Gaiellaceae bacterium | reverse complement strand
TGCCGGCTTTGCCGGTACGGCCGTCTCAACGTCGCTTGCGCTGCCGCTACGAGGCCGTGCCGGCTTCGCCGGCGGGGCCGGCAGGTAGCAGGAACTCGAGCTCCTCGCCGTCCTCGTCGTCCCAGTGGCGGCCAACCTCGACGAACCCCAGCCGGCGCACGATCGCCAGGGACGGCTCGTTCTCCGGCCCGACCGAGGCGATGAAGCGGCGGATGCCCTGCGCTTCGGCAGCGGCGATCAACGCGCGCACCGCCTCCGTCGCGTACCCGCGCCGCCGGTGGTCGGCGAAGATCGTGTAGCCGACCTCCACCGCGTCGGGGTCGCGGCGCGAGTTCACCCCCGGCGGACCGTGGAAGCCGATGTGCCCGATCATCGGCCGGTCGCCCTCCGGGAGCACGATCGCCCGCACGTACCACGGCCCGCGGCTCGGATCGTTCTTCGTCTGCCGCAGCCGGAGGGCGAGGAAGCGCCGGTCGTGGTCGTCGGGAAACCCAGGCGGGATCGCGAAGCCGCCGATCCGCGCTGCCTCCTCGCTCCCCCCGTCGAGTAGCGCCTCGATCAGCTGCGGCGAGAGCCACACGAGCTCCAGCCGCTCCGAGCGAACCGGGTCGACGTTCATGCGGGCGAAATCACCCGAACAACCATAGGGTTCGGCATGGCAATCTTGTAGCCCGCCGATACGGGAGATACGCTGATGGAGCCGCCCTCGTGTTGTCCCTAGAGGAGTACCGCGCCCGTTTCGGGCTTGTCGCAGTCGCAGCCCTGATCCTCGGAGGGGCAGCCGCTGCACTCCTCGTCCTGCTCGATGCTCAATGGGCGCGGATTCTCGTGGCCGCAGTGAGCTGGGCAGGCGCTCTCGGCCTTACCGTGTTCCTCGTCCGCCGCGCCCGCGCCCGGGAGCGCGTCCGCCGGGAGGCGATCGCAAAGGCCGAGGCAAGACACCGCTCGCTGCTCGAGGGGATGCCCGTGGTGGCCTGGCTCAGGGAGACGGGAGAGTCGAACGAGACAACGTACGTCGGGCCAGCGATCGCCGAGCTGACGGGCTATTCCGCCTCCGAGTGGCGGGAACAGGCAGGTCTCCATGAGAAGCTGCTGCATCCCGACGACCGCGACCGTGTCCTGCCCGAGCTCGAGCGCGCGGTTGGCGGCGCCCCGATCTCGATCGACTACCGGCTGCTCGCCCGGGACGGTCGTGCGACGTGGGTCCGCGAAGACACGGCGACCGTGCTCGACCACAAGGGCGAACCGCTCTACCTCCAGACCTTCCTCCGCGACATCCGCGAGCTGAAGCGCTCCGAGGATCTCCGCGAAGAGGTGCAGGCTGCGGAGCGCGACGCCACCGCTGAGAGCGCCGAGCGCCAGGGCCGGCTCGACCTCCTTCGGCGTGCGGGGAACGACCTCGCCGCGTCGGTGGAGGTGGACGGCGCCCTCGGTCGCGTCTCTGAACTGGTCGTGGCCGACTTCGCGGACTGGTGCGTGATCGACGTCGTGGATGCGGGCAACCAGTTGCAGCGTGTTGCCCCGGCGCGCGCGGAGGTGACGCAACCGAACGGTGCGCGCGGCCCGAGCGACGACCCGGAGACGGAGGTGCGCGCGGTCTTCGAGAGCGGCCGGACCCGAGTGGTGCCGCCGCTGGGCGACACCTCGAGCGGCCAGCGGGCGGAGTTCCTCGGCCTCGAGGTTCGGTCGGTCATCTGCGTCCCGCTCCGGGCGCGCAAGCAACCGCTCGGTGTCCTCACGATTGCGAGGACGGAGCGCGGTCCGGCCTACTCCGCCGACGACGTCGCGCTCGCCGAGGACCTGGCCGCGCGGCTCGCGCTTGCCCTCGACCGCGGCCGCCTCTATCGCGAGGTCGAGGAGCGGTCCGACGCGGCCCGGGTGCTCGAGTACGTCGCGGACGGCGTGCTCCTACTCGACCGCAACGGCGTCGTGCGACTTTGGAACCCGGCCGCGAAGGCGATTACGTTCATCGACCCGGACGACGTGCTCGGCAAGACGGCCGCCGAGTCGATCCCCGGGTGGAAGGACGCCGTCGACACCGTGCCGGTCTCGGCCGCTCCGAGCCCGGGCTACGACGAGGTGCTGATCCCGATCGGGACCTCGCGCGGCGAGCGCTGGATCGCGATCTCGGGGGTCCGCTTCTTCGGCGGCACCGTCTACGCGTTCCGCGACCTCACCGACGCGCGCCAGCTCGAGGAGATCAAGGCCGACTTCATCGCCACTGCCTCGCACGAGCTGCGCACCCCGCTGGCCGCCGTCTACGGCGCGGCGCAGACGCTGTTGCGCCACGACTTTGCGCTCGACGAGACCGGGCGCGAGCGCTTCGTCTCGCTGATCGCCGATGAGTCCGAGCGCCTTGGCCGGATCGTCAACGAGATCCTGCTCGCGAATCAGCTCGACGCCGGCCGCCTCGATCTCGAGGAAGAGCCCTTCGACGGCCGCGACCTCGTCGAGCGCGTAGTCGACGCGACGCGAATGCACGCGCCGCCGTCGGTCACCCTCACGATCAATACGAACGGCGAGCTGCCACAGGTCGCAGCTGACCTCGACAAGGTTCGCCAGGTGCTCGTCAACCTCGTCGAGAACGCGATCAAGTACTCGCCCGACGGTGGCAAGGTCGAGGTGGGCGCTGACACACACGACGACTTCGTGCGCTTCCACGTCCGCGACGAGGGCCTCGGCGTCGCGGCCGACGAGCAGGAGCGAATCTTCGAGAAGTTCTACCGCGCCGACCCGCAGATGACCCGCGGCGTCGGTGGCACCGGCCTCGGGCTCTACATCTGCCGGGAGCTGATCGACCGCATGGGCGGCCGCATCTGGGTCGAGCCGAACGAGGAGAAGGGGTCCACGTTCTTCTTCGAACTGCGTACCGCTGACGTCCTCGCCCACCAGGACGCGGGCCAGCGACGGCTACAATTGCGGAACTGACATACGGGGGCGACCTGGTTTCGACGTGGTCGGTTCTCCGGCAGAGCTGCAAGCCGAGGTCCCCGGTTGGCCTCGTTAAACAACCGGGACTTAACGTAAGTGCGAAGGACAACTCCGCACTCGCTCTCGCTGCCTAACCCGTAGCGAAGCGCGTCGCTCCGAGCTCGGCCCGTGGCCCGGGTAGCGGCGTCAGAAACGGGCTCGGCGCCTAGGGAGAGCCAATCGCCCGAAGCGCGACACCAAAGGATGGCTAGCCCGGCGGTTGGTCGGCTGCCAACCGGCCGGCGGGCGAAACGCAACGGCAGCCTAAGCTTGTAGACGCTCTGATCGGGGCGATCGCGGACGCGGGTTCGATTCCCGCCGCCTCCATCATCGACCGAAGTCCGCTGCGGCTGGCGCCGCAGCATGACGACTTCGGTCGATTCTTCTTCTACCGGCCAGCCGGAGCGAGCCGGCGCCGGCCAAGCCGGCATCGGCGGCGCTGTGAATGGTGAGTCACAAGTTCGAGTCGGTGTCTGACACCGTCACTCCGATATCGGTAGCCTCTAGCC
>JBEVNN010000053.1:0-7589 GCA_040508095.1 Gaiellaceae bacterium | reverse complement strand
CGGCCGATCACCTTGCCCACGTCGTCCTTGGCGACGTGGAGCTGCAGGATCGTGTCGCCGTCGCGTTCGATCTCCTCCACGCGCACGGCGTCCGGCTCGTCGACCAGGCGGCGAGCCAGGTACTCGACGAGCTCGGCGGACACGCTACGAAACGCCCTTGGCCTTGAGCAGGCGGGCGACCGTCTCGGACGGCTGCGCGCCCTTCGAGAGCCAGTCGCGCACCTTCTCCTCGTCCAGCTCGATCGTGGACGGATCGGTCTGCGGGTTGTAACGCCCGACGATCTCGAGGAACTTGCCGTCGCGCGGGGAGCGCGAGTCGGCCGCGACGATGCGGTAGACGGGATTCTTCTTCGACCCGACCCGGGTCAACCTCAGCTTGACTGCCAATCGGTTACCTCCGTGACTTGGACTTCTTGTTGCGCTTGCTCTTCCTCTTCTTGGTTGCGGAGCGCGTCGGGCCAGGCTGGCCCTGCGCCTGCGGCGCCCCCGGCATCCCGGGAAGCGCCGGCATCTTGCCCTTCCCGACCTGCTTCATCATCTTCGCCATCTGCTTGCGCGCCAGCAGCAGCTGGTTGACCTGCTCGACCGTGGTGCCGCTGCCGGCTGCGATCCGCTTCCGGCGCGAGCCGTCGATCACGTGCGGCAGGCTCCGCTCGCGCGGCGTCATCGAGAGCACGATCGCTTCCACACGCGCCATCTGGCGCTCGTCGACGTCGTCGAGGCCCTCGAGCTGCTTGCCCATGCCGGGGATCATCTTCAGGACGCCCTGCAGCGGGCCCATCCGCCGCAGCATCTTGTAGCTGCGCAGGAAGTCGTCGAAGGTGAACTCGCCCTGCATCATGCGGCGCTCGAGCTCGGCCCGCTCGTCGTCCTCGACCGCGGCCTCCGCCTTCTCGATCAGGCTGAGCACGTCGCCCATGCCGAGAATCCGCTGGGCCATGCGGTCGGGGTGGAAGTACTCGAGCTGGTCGAGCTGCTCGCCGACCGAGACGAGCTTGATCGGCTTCCCGGTGACGGCCTTGACGGACAGCGCGGCCCCACCGCGGGCGTCGCCGTCGAGCTTCGTCAACACCACGCCGTCGAAGGCGACACGCTCCGCGAATGCCTCCGCGACCCGCACGGCGTCCTGTCCGGTCATCGAGTCCAGCACGAGCAGGACGTTGGTCGGCCTGGAGGCGTCGCGGACCGCGGCGAGCTCGTCCATCAGCTCCTCGTCGACGTGCAGCCGGCCCGCCGTGTCGAGGATCACCGTGTCGAGCTCCTCGGCGCGGGCGCGCTCGAGCCCCTGTGTGACCGCCGCCACCGGGTCAGCGCGCTCCTCGCTGAAAACCGGAACCTGGATCTGGCGGCCGAGCTGCTCGAGCTGATCAATCGCGGCGGGCCGCTGCAGGTCGGCCGCGACCAGTCCGGGCTTACGGCCGTCCTTGCGCAGCAGCAGCGCAAGCTTCGCGGCCGCGGTCGTCTTGCCGGAGCCCTGGAGACCGGCGAGCAGGATCACCGTCGGCGGCCGGCCCGCGAAGGCAAGCCGCGAGTCGCCCGAGCCCATCAGCGCGGTGAGCTCCTCCTGCACGATCTTCACGACCTGCTGGCCCGGCGTGAGGCTCTTGAGCACGTCGGCACCGAGCGCGCGCTCGCGCACCTTGGCGACGAACTCCTTGACGACCTCGAAGTTGACGTCGGCCTCGAGCAGCGCCAGCCGAACCTCGCGCATCGCGCGCGAGATCGCCTCTTCGTCCAGGCGTCCCTGCTTGCGCAGATCGCCGAGGGCGCCTTGGAGCCGGTCTGAAAGCGTGTCGAACAAGCGGCCGACCAGTCTAGCTACGGGCGTTTTCGGGTAGGCGGAAGCCGTGACCGTCCGCCTGAAGCGCTTCGTGAAACTCTGGGTCGACCTGTTCGCGAAACACGAGCTGCTCGATCATGCGAGCTCGATCGCGTTCGCGGTGCTGAAGGCACTCGTTCCGCTGACGCTGCTCGGGCTCGCGCTGCTCGGCGCAGTCGGCGAGCAGCGGGTCTGGGAGCAGACGATCTTCCCGATCATCCAGGCGCACGTCCAGGCTGCGACAGCGCGGGCCATCGACGTCGCAGCCGGGAAGATCTTCTCGACGAACTCGGCCGGCCTGATCGTGTTCGCCTCGTTGCTGACGCTCTGGTACGTCTCCGGCTCCGTCCGCGGCGTGATGAGCTCGACGAACACCATCTACGGCTGCGAGGAGACGCGCTCGTGGAAGCAGCGCTATCCGACCTCGCTAGGCCTCGCCGCGGCCATCACGCTCTGCCTGGTCGGAGCGATCCTCGTCGTCCTGGTGGCGCCGACGCTGGCCCGTCACGGGGCGCTCCAGGTCGTGGTAGGGATCGGGCGCTGGGTCGTGGCGATCGGGCTCCTCGCGCTCGCCATCGGGCTGCTGATGCGGTTCGCGCCGGTGGAGCCGCGGCCGAACACTTGGGTGAGCGGCGGGTCGATCCTCGTCATCCTCGCGTGGGTCGCGGCCACGCTGATCTTCCAGCTGCTCGTGACCACGCTCTTGAACTTCAAGACTGCGACCGGCAACCTCGGCGTCTTCCTCGTTCTCTGCGGATACGTCTACACCTCGGCGATCATCTTCCTGGTCGGCGTCGAGGTCGACGAGCTGCTGCGCGCGGACGCGAAGGAGGGAGAGCGCGGGCTGCTGCACACGCTGGGTATCGCCAGGCAGTAAACGACCGAAAGGAGCGACACATGGCAGACATCGCCAAGGTGATCACGGTGATCGGTTCGTCCCCGGAGAGCTTCGCGAAGGCCGCCGACGCGGCGGTTCAGGAGGCGGCGAAGACGGTGCGCGGGATCTCGGGCGCGCACGTGACCTCGATGAGCGCCGTCGTCGAGGGCGACCGCATCAGCCAGTACCGGACCACGGTGGACATCGCCTTCGCGGTCGAGCGTTAGGAGGCTTTGGCGGAACTCCGCTCGTCGCCGGGGCGCGCTGGTCGTTCCGAGGCAAGGACGCAGGGAGCGTTCGTACCTGGAAGGTACGGGCGCGACTGAGGACGCAGCATCGGGGCGAGCAGCGCGTTCCGGCGGCACAGTCGGTGTTTCGTCAAGCCCTCCTAGGGGCCGCTGGCTGCGGACGCGTAGAGCGCCTCGAGCGCCCCGGCGTTGCCGACCGCGTCGGCGCGCCCGAGCAACGGCTCGGCTTCGCCGCGGATCGCCTCGCTCAGGTTCTCGAGCTCGAGCTGGTAGGAGTTCGCCCGCTCGGTCTCGACGCGCTCGACGCCGTCGTCGCGCCGGATCTCGATCAGCGGCACGTGGGCGTGCCAGGGGTCGTCGAGGAAGAGCGAGCCCTCCTCGCCGACCACCTCCAGCTCGTCGCGCGACGGCAGCACGAAGCCGCAGTCGAAGTGCGACGTCACGCCGCCGTCGTGGAGCATCGCCCCCGCGAAGAGGACGTCGACTCCGTCACCACCGAGCACCTGCACGCCCGCCGTGTCAAGCGGCTCGCCGCCGAGCAGCCGCGATGCACTGACGCAGTAACAGCCGACGTCCATCAGCGCCCCGCCTTCGAGCCCCGAGAGCAGCCGCACGTTGTTCGGGTCGTCAGCGATGGTGAAGCTGAACGACGAGCGGATCACCCGCAGCGCCCCGACGGCTCCCTCGCTCACCAGCTCGGTCAGCTTGCGGGTCTGCGGGTTGTGTCGCCACATGAACGCCTCCGACAGCAGGCGCCCGGCCCGGTCGGCTGCGTCGAAGGCCTCCTCCACCTCCGAAGCCCGGCGCGACAGCGGCTTCTCGCAGAGCACGTGCTTTCCCGCTTCGACGGCTCGGATCGACCACTCGCAGTGCATCGAGTTCGGCAGGGAGATGTAGACCGCCTCGACGTCTGTGTCCTCGAGCAGCGCCTCGTAGCTGCCGTACGAGCGCTCGATTCCCCACTCACGCGCGTACGCCTCGGCGCGGGCCGAGTCGCGGCTCGCCACCGCGATCAGGTCGCACTTCTCGGAGGCCTGCGCAGGCGGGATCACGGCCCGGTTGATGTCTGCCGTCGAGACGATGCCCCACTTGACCGGATTCATGGGCCGGCTCCCGGCTCATGAATCGGGGGAAGGGGCGAGGGGGGAACCGGGAGGTTCCCCCGAGTTCGCTCCTCTCCCCGCGCGGCGCCCTGGGCGCCGCGTGGGGTGAGGCGTGCCCTGAAGAAGGGGGCACATGGGGGAAACCTGGTTTCCCCCATGGGAGAGAGCCGGAGGCGAACGACGTTTATCCCCATGACGTCTCCGTCACCGGCCGGAAGGCCGTCTCGAGGATGCGGTGAGTGCGAGGCCGCGTCAGGGCGAAGAGGACGACCTCGGCCACGTCTTCCCCGCTCATCATCCCGGCGAGCTCCGGCATCTCGGGAGTTCGCCCGCGGCCCATGGCGAACTCGGTCGCGACCCCGCCCGGGCAGATGTTCGTGCACCGGACTCCTTGCTCGCGCAGCTCGTGGTCCAGCGCGCGGGTGAAGCCGACCTGCGCGAACTTCGACGCGCAGTAGACCGCCTCCAGCGGCAGTCCGCGCCGTCCCGCCTCGGAGGCGATCGTGACGAGGTCGGCCTCGCCGCTCTCGATCAGGTGCGGGAGCGCGGCGCGCACGGCGTACAGCGTGCCCTTGACGTTCACGTCGATCATCTCTTCGAGGTGCTCGGGCGAGAGCTCGAGGAAGGGGCCGTAGGCGCCGACCCCGGCGTTGGCCACGAGGATGTCCAGGCGCCCGAACCGGTCGACCGTTTCGCCCACGATCGCCTCGAGGTCGGCCGCGTTGCGCACGTCACACGGACGCGCGACCACGCCGTCGAGCCCGAGGTGGTCGCCGCTGCGGGACGCCAGCCCGAGACCGACTCCGGCGGCCGCGAGCTGTTGCGCGACCGCGCGCCCGATCCCGCGGCTCGCGCCCGTGACCAGTGCGGCCTTCCCCTCCAGTGTCATCGCTCCTCCAGGTGTTCGAGGGACGGATACAACGCGCGGTAGCGAGGGTAACCGGCCTCGTACGCGCGCACCCAGCCTTCGTCGGGCTCGAACCGCTCGCTGGGTCGGACGCACGCCTCGACCGCCTCGTGGACGTCCGAGAACGCACCGGCAGCGACCGCGCCGAGCAAGGCCGCGCCGAAGGCGGCGCCTTCCTCGGCGACTGTCAGCTCCAGCGGGATCCCGAGCGTCGAGGCGACGATCTTCAGCCAGAGCCGGCTGCGGGCGCCGCCGCCGGAGACCCGTCCGCTCTCGGCGCGGACGCCCAGCTGCCGCAGGAGCTCGAGCGAGTCGCGCAGGCCGTAGGCGACCCCTTCGAGGACAGCGCGGGTGAGCGCCGCCCGGCGGTGCTCGAGGCCGAGGCCGGTGAAGGCGGCGCGGGCGTACGGGTCGGCGTGCGGCGTCCGCTCGCCCGAGAGGTACGGAAGGAACAGCACGCCCTCGGCGCCGGGCTCGACGTCCTCGGCTCCCGCAAGGAGCTCGTCGTAGGTCTCGCCCGCGGCGAACGCGTCCCGGAACCAGCGCAGCGAGCCAGCGGCGGAGAGCATCACGCCCATCGCGTGCCAGGTTCCGGGGACGGCGTGGCAGAAGACGTGGAGGCGCGCTTCCGGCTCCGGCGCGTACGAGGGCAGCGCCGCGAAGACGACCCCCGACGTGCCGAGAACCACCGAGAGCGGCCCCGGCCCGGCGACGCCGACCCCCAGCGCGCCGGCGGCCTGGTCCCCGGCTCCCGCGGCAACCAGTGTCCCGTTCTCGCTCTGGCCGGAGACTTCAGGCGATTCCAGGGCCGCGGGCAGCCACTCGGGCGGGAGCTCGAGCGCCTCCAGTACTTCGGCACTCCAACTCCGCTCGGCGACGTCGAAGAGCAGCGTGCCGGAGGCATCGGCGACGTCGGTCGCACGCTCACCCGTAAGGCGTAGCCGAACGTAGTCCTTCGGGAGGAGGACGTGGCTGATCCGGCCGTAGGCCTCGGGCTCGTGCGCGCGCAGCCAGAGCAGCTTCGGCGCGGTGAAGCCGGTGAGCGCCCGATTGCCCGTGAGGGCGATCAGCCGCTCGACCCCGATCCGCCGCTCGATCTCCTCGCACTCGGCGGCGGTGCGCTGGTCGTTCCACAGGATCGCGGGCCGGATCACCCGGTCGCTCCCGTCGAGCGCGACGAGCCCGTGCATCTGGCCCGAGAGTCCGATTCCCGCGGCGTGCTCGGCGCCGACGTCGGCCAGCGTCGCCTCGCTCGCGCGCCACCAGTCCTCGGGGTCCTGCTCGGCCCAGCCGGGCGCGGGCGCGGACAGGGGGTACTCCCGCTCCGCCCGCGCGACCACCTCGCCCTCCGGCGAGACGGCGATCGCCTTGACGCCGGTCGTGCCGACGTCGAGGCCGACGAACGTGCTACTCCGCGCCAAGCGCCGCGTAGACCAGCTCGTAGGCGGCCACGGCGTCCTTGCGCATTTGGACCTCCCGCAGCGCGTCGCCGTCGAGCCGCTCGGCGACCCCCTCGATGAACCGCCAGTGCAGCACGCTGCGCCGCACGGCCTCGACCGCGTCCTCGGTGTACGGGTAGAGGTCGAAGCCCAGCCGCTCGCCGTTGTCGCCGTAGCCCGCGCGCCGCAGCTCGACCGCCAGCTCGAGCGTCTCCATGAAAGCGGTCGCGCCGACCATGTTGTCATCGTCGAACGTGCCCCAGCCCGAGTTGGCGTGCTGGTGGCCGAGCAGGCCCTCGGAGGCGAGCAGCGCCGCGTACTCGCCCAGGTTCTCGCCATTCATGATCAGGTGCTGCCAGTCCATGTTGACCTGGACGTTGTCGAGGCCCTGGCGCCGAAGCGTGTGGATCACGTGGAGCGTCATCCCGATGTTGCGCATCAGGATCTTCATCGCGGGCTCCGAGTTCTTGTGCTCGAGGAAGAGCGTGATCCCGCGGTCGCGACAGCGTTGCGCCGCCTGGCCGATCCCGTCCAGGAACCAGGCCCAGGTCTCCGTGTACGGCGCCTGGAACGGGTAGTTGTAGCCCTCGATCCCCGGCCAGATGATGAAGTGCGCCTGGAGCTCGCCGGCGAAGTCGATCGCGTCGAGCGTCCGCTTCACGGCCTCGTTGCGAGTCGCCTCGTCGGGCGACACGAGCCCGCCCTTGCCAAAGCGCGCGTCCAGGTGGAGCCCCGTCGCCAGGCAGTAGATGTCGTGGCCGTCGAGGGCGTCGCGGACCTCGTCGAGGTTGTCCGCCGAGAGCTCCTGCGGGTAGTGGAACTCGTAGCCGTCGATCAGGTCGCCGAGGCCTTCGACCGCCTCGCGGACTCGCTCTACGGTCGTCTGGCCCGCGAGCTCGGGCTTGTAGCCGCTCGGGACGAAGCGCGTGACCATCGGTCCGAACGCCCAGATCCCGAGGCTCGTCTTGAGACGCTCGCTCATCGCCGGGCCAACTCGATCAGATTTCCCGCGGGCGTGCTCGCCCGTCCTCGTCGAGGTAGTCGCGCCACGAGCGGCTCGGCGAGTAGCCGAGCATTCGCTCGGCCCTGGCGCACGAGATCCCGGACGCGTCCTCGCGCGCGAGTGGCCGGATCTCGATCTGGTCGCCGTAGTAGCGGCGGACGAGCTCGGCGAACGGGCGGCCGCCGACGTTGTC
>JBEVNN010000047.1:0-3829 GCA_040508095.1 Gaiellaceae bacterium | reverse complement strand
GGCGGCGGCCATCGCCGCGGACTCGGTCACGCGTACGAGCTCGAGAGCGAGGTTGCGATCGGGGGCAGCGGAGCTCATCCCGCCGCAGATCCTAAACCGGGCGCTACATCCGTTCGGGCGCTTCCACGCCGATCAGGTCGAGCGAGCGCGCGATCACCGCCCTGGTCGCGGTGACGAGGCCGAGCCGGAACGCCTGGGCGTCGGAGCCGAGCACCTTGTGGCGGGTGTAGAAGCGGTGGAAGTCGTCCGCGACGCGGATCGCGTACGTCGGGATCGCCTGCGGACCGCGGCGCTCGGCAGCCTCGGCCGCGATCGCCGGGAAGTCGGCGAGGCGCTTCACCAGGTCCCGCTCCTCCGCGGACAGCCCGGCCGGCACCTCCGCGGAGACCTTCGCGTCGCCCGCGTTCCGCCGGATCCCGGCAATGCGCGCGTGAGCGTACTGAACGTAGTACACCGGGTTCTTCTCCGACCGCTCCGCCGCGAGGTCGACGTCGATCTCGAGCGTCTGGTCGGGGCCGCGGTTGACCAGGAACCAGCGAGCCGCGTCGACGCCGACCTCGTCCACGAACTCGTCGAGGAAGACGACGTCGCCGCGCCGCTTCGAGATCTGCTTCTGCAGCCCGCCCTCGGTCAGGTGGACGAGCTGGTAGAGCAGCACCTCGACGCGGTCGGGGTCGTAGCCGAGCATCTGCGCGATCGCCGCGTACCAGCGGCGTGTCCCGTGGTGGTCGGCACCCAGCACGTACATCGCCCGGTCGAAGCCCCGGTCGAGCTTGTCGGCGAGGTAGACGACGTCCGCGGCGCGGTAGGTCGGCGTGCCGCCGCGCTCGGCGGAACGGATCAGCACGCGGTCGTCGTCGTCGCCGTAGGCGGAGGAGCGCGCCCACACCGCACCATCCTTCTCGAACGTGTCGAGCCGGGGCAGGAACTCGCCGATCCGCTGTTCGAGCGCGCTCTGCAGCGCCCACGAGTCGAAGTGGATCCGGAAGCGCTCCAGCGACGCCTCGATCTGCGCCAGCATCGGCGGCACCGGGTCGCCCTCCTGCGCCGCGAGGTCGCGGACGTAGTCGCCCTGATAGCCGTCTTCCGGCGGCTCCTCCCCACGCCTGATCGCCTCGACGGAGTCGCGGAACTTCTCCATCTGCGCGCCGGCGTCGTTGTAGTAGTACTCGCGCTCGACCTCGTGGCCGGCGAACTCGAGCAGACGTGCGACCGAGTCGCCGATCGCGCCGTTTCGCGCCGAGGCGACCGTGATCGGCCCGGTCGGGTTCGCGGAGACCATCTCAACCTGGATGCGCTGGCGATGCTCCGGGGACGCCGCGCCGAAGCCGGACCCCGCTCGGAGGATCTCGCCGAGCGCCTCGCCGAACCACGCGGGCGCGAGCCAGAGATTGACAAAGCCGGGCCCTGCAACCTCCGCGCGCTCGACCTCGTCCAGCTCGACGGCCTTCGCCGCCAGCTCCTCGCCGAGCTCCCGCGGCGACCGGCGCTGCGCGGGCGCCAGGCGCATGGCGACATTCGTGGCGTAGTCGCCGTGCTCGGGGTCGTTCGGCCGCTCGAGCTCGACCGGCGCACCCGCCAGCTCGGTCAGGCGCGCCTCCAGCCGCGCGACTGACTCAGGCAATGGCTTCCGCTGGGGCGAACAGCTCCTCGAGGAGGCGAAGCTCGTCCGGCGCACCGGCTGCGATCATCACGTCGCCGGCCTCGAGCACAGCGTCGGGCTGCGGCGTCGCGTCGAAGGTCCCGTCGTGCTTGCGCAGCGCGACGACCATCGCGCCGGTCTGCTCGCGGATGCCAATGTCGCGGATCGTCTTCCCCGCCTGGGCGCAGGTCTCCTTGACCTCGATCTCCTCGAACAGCAGGTCAGGCCCGCCGCTCGTCGAGACGATGTCCAGGAACGCCGCCACCTGGGGCCGCAGCACCAGCTTCGCCATCTCCTTGCCCGCGGTCGAGTACGGCTGCACGACGCGATCGGCGCCCGCGAGTCGCATGTTCTTGGCCGCGTCCTCGTCGGAGGCGCGCGCGACGATCAGCAGCTCGGGCCGCGCGTTGCGCGCCGACAGCGTGATGTAGAGGTTGTCGGCGTCCGAGTCGGACGAGGCGACGAGCCCTCGCGCGCGCTCGAGCCCCGCCTCGCGCAGGTCTTCGTCCTCGGTGCCGGTGCCCTCGACGTAGAGGACGTTGGCCTCGCGCGCCGCGGCGATCGCATCCGGGCTGAAGTCCAGCACCACGAAGGTCACGCCTTCGTCGCGGAACTCGGCCGCGATCCGCCGCCCGACGCGCCCGTAGCCGCAGATGATGTAGTGGTCGTTCAGGCGTTCGATTTCGCGCTGCCTCCTCCGCTCCGCGATCGCGCCGGTGAAGACGCCTCCTGCGATGCCCTCGACGAGCACCGTCGCGATGTAGGCAAAGATAGTGATGCCCGCCAGCACGAGCACGATCGAGACCAAACGGGCCTCGTCGTTGCGCGGCACCGTGTCGAGCCCGGCCAGCGAGATGGTGACCATCGTCCGGTAGACGGACTGCACCCACGTCTCGTCCAGCGACTCATGGAAGGCGACGGTTCCACCGACGACCACGGCCACGAGAACCGCGATGGCGTAGATGACTCGGCGGGCGCCGGGCGATCGGAGCACCCCCGTAGTATCGTGGCCCTGTGGAAGACGAAGGCCAGGAGCGCCAGCTCAACATTCACCTCGACCCGGAGAACCTCGCCGGCGTCTACTCGAACTTCGCCAACATCAGCTTCTCGGACTACGAGTTCACGCTGACGTTCGCGCGCATCGACCACGAGGTCGAGGAGGGCGACGTCCCGGGCGTCGTCGTCGCGCGCGTGAACATGTCGACCCGCTTCATGCGCGAGCTGCTCGACGCGATGCAGGACTCGTGGTCGAAGTGGTCGTCGCGGGAGGGCATCCGGAACCTCCCCGAGACGCCGCCCGGCAACGACAGCTAACGGGCGCGCTCGCGGTAGGCGCGCGCGAGCGCGATTCGCTGCACGACCGTCGGGTGGTTGTCGAGCATCAGGTACGACCAGAGGGGCGGGTTCGGCTGGACGAGGTCGTAGCGCGTGAACTTGCGGAAGAGGCTCTCCGCCGAGCCCGGGTCGTGCGTCGCCCGCAGCGCCGACCAGTCCGCCTCCGCCTCGTAGCGCCGGGAGACGGCGTTCCCGAGGGGAGTGATCACGAGCCCGATGAGCGCGAGCACGAGCAGGGCGTACGGCACGAGCTCCGGCCGCTGCAGCCCGCCGCGGCGGCGCGTCGCCCACTCGACCACCAGGAACGCGGGCAGCGTCAGCAGCAGCGACCACGCGAGGCCTTTCCAGATGTGACGGTGCGCCACGTGGCCGAACTCGTGCGCGGCGACGAGCTCGATCTCGCGGTTCGTGAAGCGCCCGTCGAAGAACGTGTCCCAGATGAAGACGCGTGCCGAGGGGCCAATCCCGGTCGTGTACGCGTTCGCGGAGCGTGTCTCGTCGCTCACCGTCTCGATCCTGATCGGCGTGCTGCCGACGCCTTCTTCGCGCGCGAGCTGGCGGATGCGCTCGTAGACGGCGGTCTGATGGGGCTGGCGCGTGCCGATCGACTCCACGTACGGCAACACGAGCACGAGCACGCCCCCGAGCACCGTGAACAGCGGCGCCGCCACGAGCCACCAGCGCTTGCCGAAGCGGCCCGCGAGCAGGAGCAGAATCGTGAGCGCGATCGTCAGGCCGACGACCTGCGAGACGAGGCTCGGCCACTGCGCGAGCACCCAGGTGACGTAGTCCTGCTTCTCGAGCTGGTAGCGCCGGCCCCACCACAGGGCGACCGCCCCGACCGGAAGCGTC
>JBEVNN010000042.1:0-8313 GCA_040508095.1 Gaiellaceae bacterium | reverse complement strand
GCGTTGTCCGTGCGGCTCCTCCACATCTCCGACCTGCACGCCGGCAGCGACGAGGAAACCGCGGTCGAGCTCAGCCTCGAGCGGCTGATCGCACGTGTGACCCCCGAGCTGATCGCGGTGACGGGCGATCTCACCCACCGCGGCCGGCGGCGTGAGCACGAGCGCGCCGCAAGGTTCCTGCGCGGCCTCGGCAAGCCACTGCTCGTGGTCCCGGGGAACCACGATATCCCGTACACCTTCCCGGCTCGCTTCACGCGCCCGTGGGCCGAGTTCGAACGGCACTGGGAAACGGTCGAACCGGTCTTTCGCTCCGAGAGCCTGGTCGTGGTCGGGCTCAACTCCGTGCGCCCGTGGCGCCACCAGTCCGGCGGAATCCGCACGTCGCAGATCGCCGGCACGCGCAAGCTGTTGGCCGAGGCGCCCGAGGGCGCGCTGCGCGTCGTCTGCCTCCACCACCACCTGATCGGCGCGCCGTGGCGGTCGCGGAAGCGGCCGGTCTCCCGCCGCTCGGAGGTGCTCGCCGGCCTCGTCGACGCAGGAGCCGAGCTGATCCTCGCGGGCCACATCCACCAGGCGGCGGTGAGCGAGCGGCACGAGTTCGAAGTCGAGCACGACGGCCTGCGCGGCGTGACGGTCTCGGTCGCGCCGGGGCTAGGCCAGCCGCGGCCGAACCGGCGCGGTGAAGCGCGTGGCCTGCATGTCTACGAGGCGAGCGCACACTCGCTCCTCGTCCAGACCTACGTCTGGCGCGACGACGATTGGGGGCTCACGGCAACGCGGAGGTTCCCGCGCGGGCGTGAGCCCCTGCAGATCGAGCCGACTTACCGGCGCGGCTAGGCTCGCCCGTCCCGCTATGAGCGGGCGTGCAGCTCCGCTTTCTTCGCCTCGAACTCCGCGTCGGTGAGAACGCCGTCGCGGTGCAGCTCGGAGAGCTTGCGCAGCTGGTCGTCGACGTCCTTAAGGCGGCCGCTCTGCCGGCCGGGCGGGCGGAGCAGCGTCGCGAAGCGGGCGCGATCGCTCGGCGGCCGCTGTGCCTCGGGCCCCGTGATCGGGCGCTTCTGGACGAAGCGGCGGTAGCCGATCAGGAGCAGCATCGAGGCGACGATCGAGCCGATCAGGATTGCGAAGACACTGCCCGAGTCCTGCTCTGCGCCGAAGATCACGGCAGCGATGCCGCCACCCAGGAACGAGCCGAAGACGCCGAGCAGGATCGTCATCGGCACCGACATCGGGTCCGGCCCCGGCACCGCCCAGCGCGCGAGCGCGCCGATGATGAAGCCGGAGACCAGGACCTGGATGATCGCGCCCAGCATGCGGGAGAGGCTATGGGATCATTCGCCTGCAGGCGGCAATGCTTTGACACCGATGAGCCTGAGCCGCAGGTAGCGGCCGCCCGGGATTGTCGTCTCGTCGAGACCGAGCGGATTCTCGAGGTCGCGGGGCAGGCGCTCGGTGCAAAGCCGGTATGTGCCGGCTCGATTGTCGATCAGGCCCATCATCCGACGCCCGTGCAGTGAGTCGAACGCCGCCTCGAACGCGGGCCACGCCTGCTGGATGGCCGCGAGGTCCAGCGGCACGTCCTTGCTGAGGGCAGGCGCGTCCTCGCGCGCGACCTGCGCGATCCTGCCAAGCCTCCCGGTGGTGCCAGCCAACTAGGCCGGCGCCTCCGCGGCCGCCTGCAGGTCGCGGCGCAGGTCCTTGATCTCGTCGCGCAGCTTCGCGGCGTACTCGAACCGCAGCTCCTCGGCGGCGGCGAACATCTCCTCCTCGAGCTGGATGACCAGCTTCTCCAGCTCTTCCGGCGACATGCCCTCGACCTCGGTGCGGCCCTTCCGCCGCCGGCCCGGGACCGTTGGCGACTCCAGCGAGAGGAACTCCGCGATGTCGGACACGCCCTTGACGATCGACTCGGGTGTGATCCCGTGCTCCTCGTTGTAGGCGAGCTGCTTCTCGCGCCGTCGGTCGGTCTCGTCTAGCGCGTAGCGGATCGCCTCCGTGTGCTTGTCGGCGTACATCAGCACCTTGCCGTTGACGTTCCGCGCTGCACGGCCGATCGTCTGGATCAGCGCGGTCTGGCCGCGCAGGAAGCCTTCCTTGTCCGCGTCGAGGATCGCGACGAGCGAGACCTCGGGCAGATCCAGCCCCTCGCGGAGGAGGTTGACGCCGACGAGCACGTCGTACTCGCCGAGCCGTAGCTCCCGGATGATCTGGATCCGCTCGAGCGTGTCGACCTCGGAGTGCAGGTAGCGGGCCTTCACGCCGGACTCGAGCAGGTAGTCGGTCAGGTCCTCGGCCATCTTCTTGGTCAGCGTCGTGACGAGCACGCGCTCACCGACCTCTTCGCGCCGGCGGATCTCGCCCAGCAGGTCGTCGATCTGGTTCCTCGTCGCGCGCAGCTCGACCTCAGGATCCACGATCCCGGTCGGCCGGATCAGCTGCTCTGCGATACGGGTCGAGTGGCGCAGCTCGAACGGCCCTGGGGTCGCCGAGACGAACACCAGCTGCTGCACCTTGCCGAGGAACTCGTCGAAACGGAGCGGCCGGTTGTCGAGCGCCGAGGGAAGCCGGAACCCGTAGTCGACCAGCGTCTGCTTGCGCGAGCGGTCGCCCTCGTACATCCCGCCGAGCTGCGGAACGGTCTGGTGCGACTCGTCCACGAAGACGACGAAGTCGTTCGCGAAGTAGTCGAGCAGCGTGAACGGATGCGAACCGGGCGCGCGCCCCTCGAGGATCCGTGAGTAGTTCTCGATCCCGGTGCAGAAGCCCAGCTCCTGCAGCAGCTCGAGGTCGTACTCCGTGCGCTGACGGATCCGGTGGGCCTCGAGCATCCGCCCGTCGGCTTCGAAGTGCTTCACCTGCTGCTCGAGCTCGTGCCGGATCTCGGAGACCGCCCGCTCGATCGTCGGCTTCGAGGTCACATACTCAGTCGCCGGCCAGATCGCCAGGTTGTCGAGCTTCGCGTAGACCTCGCCCGAGACCGGGTTGAAGTGCGTGATCTGCTCCACTTCGTCGCCGAAGAACGAGAGCCGGTACGCGGTCTCCTGGTTCGCGGGCTGGATCTCGACCATGTCGCCCTTGACGCGGAAGCGGCCGCGGCCGAGGACCGTGTCGTTGCGTGCGTACTGGGAGTCGATCAGCTTGCGCAGGACGAGGTCGCGGTCGTGCTCCTCGCCGACCTCGAGGTAGATCATCCGCTCCCGCCACTCCTCCGGCGAGCCGAGGCCGTAGATGCACGACACGGACGCGACGACGATCACGTCGCGGCGCGTGAAGAGCGCCGACGTCGCGGCGAGCCGCAGCCGAGCGATGTCGTCGTTCTGCGACGAGTCCTTCTCGATGTAGAGGTCGGCCTGCGGGACGTACGCCTCGGGCTGGTAGTAGTCGTAGTAGGAGACGAAGTACTCGACGGCGCTGTTCGGGAAGAACTCGCGCAGCTCGTTGCAGAGCTGTGCGGCCAAAGTCTTGTTGTGCGCGATCAGGAGCGTCGGCTTCTGTACCTGCTCGACGATCCAGGCCATCGTCGCCGTCTTGCCGGTCCCGGTCGCGCCGAGCAGCGTCTGGTAGCGCTCGCCCGCCTGTAGGCCCGCCGCGAGCTCCGCGATGGCCTGCGGCTGGTCGCCCGTCGGTCGGTAGGCATCCGAGGTTTTGAACTCCCGCACGAGGCCAAGGGTACCGTCATGGATTCGACCTACGAACGCCCGCCCTATGGCGCGTACGCGGCGATCATGGGCGTCTTCGCAGGCGGCCTCGCGGCTGCGGGAATGGTCGCCCGGGCGCTCGACCGCGACCCGCAGTGCCACACGGCGCTCGACTTCGTCGTGCTCGGTGCGGCCTCGTTCAAGGCGGCGCACACGCTCTCGCACGACGAGGTGACGAGCTTCATCCGCGAGCCGTTCGTCCGCGGCCGCGCACACGAAGGCGTGAGCGAGGAGCCCGTCGAAGGAGGGCTCGGCCAGGCGATCGGCGAGCTCGTCACGTGCTCGCGCTGCGGGGGCACATGGGTCGCGGCCGCCCTGGCCACGACCCAGGTTGTCGCTCCGCGCTTCGGCCGGCTGCTGACGTGGTCGCTCGGCGCAGCGGCGGCGAACGACTTCCTGCAGGCCGGCTTCGCCGCGCTCACCGGCAAGGCGAACGAGGTGAGTTAGGCCGGCGCCGGCTCGAGCCGCTGCCGGCCGAGCTCGCGGGTGGACGAGAGGGCGACCACGGCCATCATCGCCGTCTGCACCGCTGCGAAGCCGATCAGCACCGGCGTCGTGCCGAAGGCGTCGAGCACCGGCCCCGTGACGAACAGCCCGAGCGGGTTCACGACTGCCCAGCCGACCATCGCGGTGGTCAACACGTTCGGCCGCAACGGCGCCGGGACGCGAAGGGTCGTGATGGCGTGGAGGCTCGGGTTGACGAGGCCGTTCGCCACGCCCGACGCGAGGATCAGCCCCGCGAGAGCCACTGCCGGGAGCGGCAGCCACAGGAACCACAGCGGCAGGGCCTGGAACATCGCGAACGTCGCGATCACCGCGAGGCCGGCGAACCGACGGGTCAGGTACTTGAACGAGATCGCGTTGCCGATCACCGCGCCGACCCCGAAGGAGGCGATCAGCAAGCCCGCGATGGAGGCGTGGTGGCCGAACCGATCGAGCACGAGCACGGGGACGGAGATGAAGAACGCCGTCCAGGCCGCGTCTCCGAGCGCGAAGGTCGGCCACCACACCCGCAGCAGCCGGTCACGCGCAATGAAGCGAAGCCCTGCGCGGACGCTGCGGTGCTCTTCCTCCTGCGGCGCAGGCGGCCGCTGCGGCACGAAGACCGCGACGAGGAAGAGCGAGACGAGATATGTCGCCGCGTCGATCACGAGCACCGAGGTCGCTCCCATCAGTCCGATCAGCAGGCCCGCGAGCGCCGGCCCGACGAGGATCGTCACGCGGTTTGCGCCCTGGAAGAGCGCGTTCGCCTCCGTGACCCGCTGTTCGTCCTCGCCGATCAGCTCCGGGACGATCACCTTCTGGGCGGCGAAGTAGGGGGCGGCCAGCGAGCCTAGGGCGAAGGCGACCGTGAGCAGGAGCGGGAACGAGACGCCTACGGTCCAATGCAGCACCGGGATCACGAGCATGAGCGGCGCCCGCAATGCGTCGCAGAGCATCATCGTGCGGCGCGCTCCGAGCCGGCCGAGCACACGACCGCCGGGGAGCCCGAGCAGCGCGAGGCCAATCACCTCGGCAGCGACGACGAACGTCGCGTGCGTCGCCGAGCCGCTCGTCACCAGCACGAACCACGGCAGCGCGAGCCAGGTCATCTGGGCGCCCGTGGTCGAGACGACCTCGGCGACCAGCAGCGCGAGAATCGAGCGCTCGCGCAGGAGCTCGGTGCGGCTCACCGCGGCTCCTCCGTCATAGGTCCGCCTCCGGCAGCTCCCGCAGGCGCAGGTACGGCGAGGGCAAGAGCCAGAGCACGCCGAGCAGCGCGCCGACCGTCGCGATCCAGAGCGTCGGCCGCAGCCCGATCCACGTCCCGAGCGCGCCCCCGGCGAGCGAGCCCAGCGGCCGGACGCCGTAGTTGACGACCATGTACGCGCCGGAGACGCGCGCGCGCAGCCGGTCGGGCACGAGCGCCGCCTTGATCGAGCCGGCGGTGATGTCGAGAACCATCACGCCGAAGCCCGAGCCGAACTCGGACAGGAAGAGCAGCGCGAGGATCGACCAGTCGGACCCGCCGGCCAGCGGCACGAGCAGCAGCGGCGCCGGGAACAGGACGCAACCGAGGACGAAAGCGGGCCCGACGCCGATGCGGCGGCTGATCCGTCCCGTGACCATCGAGCCGATCAAGCCGCCGACCGACGCAGCGCCCAGCACGAGCCCGAGAAGGCCGGGCCCAACGTCGAGCGTGCGGGTCGCGTACAGGAAGAACAGCGCCCAGAACATGAAGTTGAAGAAGTTGATCGTGGCCGTCGCCAGCAGCGAAGAGCGAATGAGCGGCGTCCGCCAGAGGTACGCCATGCCGGCCTTCAGGTGCCCCCGCTCAGCCTGCTCGGTGGGCGGCTCCACGGGTGAGATCGAGCTCATCGTGAGCGCGGAGACGAGGAACGAGAGCGCATCCGCGACAAGCGCGCCCGGAGCCGAAAAGACCTGCACGAGCAGCCCGCCGACGCTCGGTCCGCCGACGTAGGAGAACGCCCGGCTGCCGTTCAGAAGCGCGTTGGCCTCGAGGTAGCGCTCGCGCGGCACGAGCGAGACGAAGAGCGTGCTGTACGAAACGTAGAAGAGCAGGCTCAGCGTGCCGATCAGGAAGCTGACGACGTACAGCTGCCCGAACGTCAGGAGGTCCAGCCAGTACGCGAGCGGGATGGTCACGATCAGCGCCGCGCGTCCGAGGGCGGTGAAGATCATGGTGTGCCTGCGGCGGCCGTGCCGGTCGACCCACGCGCCGGCGTGAAGCGCGAAGAGCAGGTTCGGGATCAACAGCGCCGCCCCCAGGTAGCCCATCTGTGCCGGGCTGGCGTCCAGTGCGAGGACTGCGACGAGCGGGAGCGCGATCATCGTGATCTGGTCGCCGAACAGGGAGACCGTCTCGCCGGACCAGAAGCGGCGGAACTCGCGGTCGCCGAGTACGACGGGAAGCCGAAGCCGCCGCGGCGAAGGCGCGGCGAGGGTTGAGCCTGTCTGGGTCACGCGCGCGCGACCGTGATGTCGCCGCTCATCGTGTTGGCGCTGAGCTCGACTGCGGGGCCGCCGTTCTCGGGCGGAACGTCGCTGACGGGGAGCTCGGAGCGGACCTCGCCGCTGCGCGAGCGCGCGTCCACAAAGAGCGACGAGCCCTCGGCGATGCCGATCTGGAGATCGCCGGAGGCGGACTTGAGGCTGACGCTGCCCTGGGTGACCTTGCCGATCTCCTGGTCGCCCGACGCCGTGTTGAGGCTGACCGAGGCCCGTGCCTCGCGTACGAGAATGTCACCGGAGGCCGAGTTCGCAGAGAGCTCGCCGGTGACCTCGCGGATGATCAGATCACCCGAAGCGGTGTTGACCTTCGCCTCGCCGGCGATGGAACGGACCTGCACGTCGCCCGATGCGGTGTTCAGGCGGGCGTCGCCGCCGATCTCGCCGATCTGCACGTCGCCGCTGGCCGCGTTCACGCGGACCTCGCGGGCGATCTCGTCGAACTCGACGTCGCCCGAGCCGGTCTCGACCTCGACCGCGCCGAAGCGGCCGTGGCCGGTGATGTCTGCGGAACCGGTCTTGGACTCGACGCTCGTGCCGTGCGGCGAGTTGACGGTGACGAGAACCTCCGCGTTGCGGAAGAGCCCACGACCGCGGTCGCGGGCATCGATGACGACCTCGTGACCGCCGCCACGCTCGCGTAGCTCGATCCGGGCGTTGGCGACGGCGGCCGTGCTCGCGTCGTTGTTGCGAAGCGGCTCGAGCACGACCTTCGTCTCCTTCACGTCGGCGGTGTCGACGCGGACCTCGCCGGCGCCGAGCCGAATCTCGAGCCGAACGTCGCCCGGGGTCTCGAAGGTTTCGGTCCTCACCGTCCGCGCCTCCCAGCGGGCACGTACGGCGGGCGCTGCGGGCGCCTGTCGACGCGGACCTCGACGTAACCCATCGGGATCGGGTAGTAGCGCACCATCGTTCCTCCCCTCTTAGCCACGGGCGTAGCCCGTGAGCCGGTTGCCTGACTGTTGTGTCGGAGCCGACGTGCTCGTGCGTCCGAGCGCGCGGACGATGTACGTGTTGACGGAGACGCCCTCGCGCGACGCCGCCTTCTCGATGGTCTCCTTGAGGCCTTCGGGCAGGCGGAGCGTGATCCGCGCGGTGAAGGCCTCGTCGGCCGTCGCCGCCGGCGCCTCGGGCTCGTCGCCGACGTACACGAACTCCGGGTCCTGGCCGGTCAGCCGCACCTCGACGTGACCGGACGGAAGCTTGTCGTTCAGCTCGAGCGCCGCTTCCGAAAGCGCGTCGAGCAGGCGCAGACCGACGGAGGCCTGGAGCGTGAGAACAAGGCGTCCGGCCGCGTCGGCCGTCGTCTCGTCACCCAGCTCCGCGACCGCCGTCAGGTCGGCCTTGAGCGAATCGATGAACCTCTGTAGCTGCATCGTGATGTCACTATGACATCACCGCCAGTGTCTGTCAAGCGTCAGATGTGAAATCAGCCTGCAGCTTGCCTCTGAGAGGTCACGGCGGCGGCGCCGGTGTGACCCTCGCCATAGAGCTGATCCCTGTAACCACGCCGATAGAGGGTCTTCAGGTGCTCGACGCGGGAGACGTAGTGGCGCGTCTCGGCGAAGGCGATGCCCTTCCCCTCCCGGCGCCAGGTGTCCACGTT
>JBEVNN010000093.1:0-10514 GCA_040508095.1 Gaiellaceae bacterium | reverse complement strand
TCGTGCCCGACGGCGATGCGCTTCGGCTCGAAGACCTCCACGAAGGCGCGCCCGATCGCCTGCGCGCCCTCCTCGTCGAGCTCGCCGCCGTAAATCCCGCGCACGTCGTAGGCCTTGAAAATTCGGGGGTCGAGCACCGGCGCCGGATGCTACTTGGACGGAAGGGCCGCGGGGCCTCGGTCGTTTCTACACTTGAGGCATGGAACGCAAGCTGGCCACGGTTCTGTTCGTGGACCTCGTGGATTCGACTGGGCTCGTTACGGGCGCGGATCCGGAGGTCGTGCGCCGCCGTGTCCAGAACTACTTCGAGCGGGTCTCGCGGTGCGTGACCGCGCACGGCGGGATCGTCGAGAAGTTCGCCGGCGACGCCGTGATGGCGGCGTTCGGCATCCCGCAGGCGCACGAGGACGACGCGGAGCGGGCGATTCGCGCGGGCCTTGCGATCCTCGGCGAAGTGCGCGAGCTCGAGCTCGAAGCGCGCATCGGCGTGGAGTCCGGCGAAGTCGTGGCGGACGACTCCGACTCGACCTTCGCGACCGGGGAGGCGGTGACCATCGCCGCGCGGCTCGAGCAGTCGGCGGAGCCCGGCCAGCTGCTGATCGGCCCGGCCGCCCATCGGCTCACGCTCGGCCGCGTCGAGGCCGAAGACATGGGGCCGGTCGACCTGAAGGGCCTCGGCGACCAGGTGTGGACGTGGAGCGTCCTCGGCACCAGCGCCGCGTCCGAGCGCCCGCAGGCCCTGCAGGCGCCGCTGGTCGGCCGCGACGCCGAGCTCGAGCTGCTGCAGAACACCTACGACCGGGCGCTGCGCGACCGCCGCGCGCACCTGTTCACGATCTACGGCGAGCCCGGCGTCGGGAAGAGCCGCCTCGCGCACGAGTTCAGCCAGGCGCTCGAGGGCGCCACCGTTCTCGCCGGCCGCAGCCTGCCGTACGGCGAGGGCGTCACCTACTGGCCGATGGCCGAGATGGTGAAGTGCGCAGCCGGGATCGTCGACGACGACCCGCTCGACGTCGCGATCGAGAAGCTGCGCGAATTCTGCGAGGACGAGGTCGTCGCCGACCTGCTGGGCCTCGCCTCCGGCGTCCTGGAAGCGGTGCAGGCCGAGCGGAGTCAGCAGGAGATCGCGTGGGCCGGGCGCGAATGGGCGCAGCGGCTCGCGCTGGAGCAGCCGCTCGTGCTCGTCTTCGAGGACATCCACTGGGCCGAGGAGCCGCTGCTCGAGTTGATCGAGCACCTGGTGACGTGGGTGCGCGAGGCGCCGCTGCTCGTGATCACGCTGGCCCGTCCGGAGCTGCTCGACATCCGCCCCGGGTGGGGCGGCGGCCGAGTGCGCGCGACCTCGATCGAGCTGGAGCCGCTCGGGGCGAGCGAGAGCGAGGAGCTCGTCGACGCGCTCACCACCGACGGCGAGCTCAGCGAGGACGATCGCCAGGCCCTGCTGGCGAAGACCGAAGGCAACCCGCTCTACCTCGAGGAGACCGTGCGCATGCTGGCCGAGGAGGGCTCGGGCGGCATCGGGCGGATCCCGGACACGCTGCAGGCGCTGATCGCCGCGCGCATCGACCGGCTCGCGCCGGACGCGAAGGCGCTGCTGCAGCGCGCCGCGGTGATCGGGCGGATCTTCTGGGAAGGCGCGCTGGAGCGGCTCTCGCCCGAGTTCGAGTCGCTGGAGGAGACACTGGAGGACCTGCGGCTGCGCGAGTTCGTGCTCGACGAGGAGCGTTCGTCGATCCGCGGCGAGCGCGCGTACAAGTTCAAGCACGTGCTGATTCGCGAGGTCGCGTACGGCGGGCTCTCGAAGTCGGCGCGAGCCGAGCACCATCGGCGCTTCGCCGAGTGGCTGAAGGAGCGCGCCGGGGAGGAGCTGCTCGAGATCCGGGCTTTCCACCTCGACCGCGCGACAGCGCTGCTGGCCGAGCTGGACGGCACCGCGCCGATGGAGCTGCAGCGGGAAGCCGCCGAGGCGTTGGCCGAGGCCGGGCTGCGCGCCTTCGCCCGGGAGGCTAACCGGACCGCGCGGCAGCACTTCGTCCGCGCCGTGGAGCTCCAGCCGACGACGAAGCGCCGCTACCTGGCCGCGCGGGCCGCAGTCCGGCTCAGCGACCTGCCTGCAGTCTCACGCGAGATGGAGGAGGTGCTCGCGGCCGCGATCCAGGAAGGCGACGGCTGGACGCAGGGGCGGGCGCTCGTCATGCTCGCCGAGGCTGCGGTGATGCGGGAAGGCGACGTCCGCGCCGCCGAGGAGATGGTCGACAACGCACTGGCGGTGCTCGAGCCCGACGACCACTCGGGCCGCTACCGCGCGCTGCGGGCGCACGCCACGATCGCCTGGATGCGCGGCGACCTCGCCAAGGAGGAGCAGGTGATGCTCGAGGCGCTCGAGCTCGCACGCGCGTCCGGGCACAAGGGCTTCGAGAGCGAGGCCGCGGATGAGCTCGCGAGCGTCTACCTCGCGCGGCTCGAGCTCGACCGCGCCGAGCCGCTGATCCAGCAGGCGATCCTGCTCGCCGAGGAGAGCGGCAGCGCCATGACGCGCGGGAGGGCGCTCCGCTTCGCGGGCCAGCTGCACCTCTACCGGCGGGAGCTCGACGACGCTGAGGCCGCGCTCGAGGCCGCCCGCGAGCACCTCGCCGAGGCGGGCCATGCGTGGATGCTCGGCCGCACGCTCAATTTCGCCGGGTGGACCGCGCGGCACAAGGGCGAGATCGCCCGCGCCGAGCGGCTCTTCCGCGAGTCGATTCGGATCCTCGCCCCGCTGGAGGATCGCGCGACGCTGTGCGAGACCCAGCGCTCGCTCGCGGAGCTCCTCGTCTCGCAGGGCAGGATCGACGAGGCGGAGCGCTTCGCGCTGGCCTCGCGGGAGACGGTCGGGCCGCACGACGTCACCTCGCTCGCCACAACGACGATGTCGCTCGGGCTTGTTCGCGCCGCGCAGGGCCGCGACGAGGAGGCCGAGGAGCTACTCCGCCAGGCGTACGACACGCTCGCCGAGACCGAGCACCGGAAGCACCAGTGCGAGCTCCTGCAGGCGCTCGTTCAGTTCCTGCGCGACCGGGGCCGCGACGGCGAGGCGGACGAGCTCGAGGCCCGCCGCGACGGCGTCCTGGCCGAGGCCGCCAGCACCGCCTGAATCGCGTGGTGCGACTCCAGGTCGGGCGACTCCGAGATCACGGTCGCCGGTCGCCGGAACTTCCGTAGCGCCTGCTTCAGCGGGTCGGCACGGAGCGTGCCCTCGCCGTAGGGCAGGTGCTTCGTCTCGTTGCGGTTCGCGAACGCGATGTCCGAGAAGTGGATGTGGAACGGCCTGCCCGGCTCGATCACCTCGTCCGCGGCCTCGAGCGCGGCCGTGAACGGCTCGACGTCGGTGAAGGCGCCGTCGCTCGTCGCGTGCATGTGTGCGAAGTCGAGGACGGGCCGGACCCAGCCGGTACGTCGCGAGATCTCGATCACGTCCTCGAGGCTGCCGATCTCGCGCACCCGGCCCATCACCTCGACGCCGAAGGGAACCGCGCGGTCCTTGCCCTCCAGCCGCTCACGCAGCTCGCCGAGCTGCTCGCAGATCGAGTCGATCGCCTGCTCACGCGTCCGTTCGAGCAGGAAGCCCGGGTGGAAGACCACGAGCTCCGCGCCGGCCGCCTTGGCGATCCCTGCCGAGTGGTCGAGCATCCCGGTCGCCATGTTCAGCTTCTTGCCGCGCTCCGCGTGGCCCATGAAGCCCGCGATCGGCGCGTGCACCGACAGGATGATCTTCGCCTTGCGCGCGAGCTTGCCGAACTCCGCGGCCCAGTCGTAGTCCATCCAGAACTTGCCCTCGAAGTCGATCTCGCAGGCGTCGAAGCCGAGCTCCTGCAGCAGCGCGATTGCAGCCTCCGGGCTCTCGCGCGAGGGCACCCGGGCAGGGCCGAAACGGACCTTTCCCATGTGAGGATCGTATGCCGTCCGATGCTCTGGCTACGTTGCGCGCATGGCAAAGCGACCATCACGAATCGATCTGCTCGAGCTCGACATCGACCTCCGGCTCGCCGATCTCTGGCGAGAGGCGGCCGACATCGGGGAATGGAACCTCGAGGTGGTCGCCGCGTTCATGCGCGCGGCCTACGGCAAGGGGTACTGCGACGCGTTGACCGAGGACACCCCGGGAAGCCTCTGCGAGGAGCACGGCTACCGGATACCGGGCCGCCGCGAGCCGGCGCCGGAACACTCGTAGGTCCCGCCAGTTCTCCCTGACCGCCCGTACAATCTCGGCGTGGCGAAGAACCCACGCTCGGCTCGCCTCGTCATCGCCCTGTCGGTCGCGGCGGTGCTGGCAGTGTTCCTGCTGTACGTCTCGATCGCCGGCGGCCGTACGGCCCAGGTGAAGCCGAGCGAGTTGAAGGGGCACGGAGGCGAGGTCTCGCTCGTCGGCAAGGTCGTCGGCCCCGTGCACGGCGCGGGATACGACAAGAACGGCCTTCGCTTCGGGGTCGGCGACATCGGGGGGACGAAGACCGTGGCGGTGGTCTACCGGGGGAGCGTCCCGGACCAGTTCAAGCTCGGCCGGCACGTGGTGGTCAGCGGCCGCTACACGCACGGCGTCTTCGTCGCGAAGCGTGACTCGCTCGTGACGAAGTGCCCCTCGAAGTACGCGCCCAAGAAGACCTGATGTGGCTCGCCCTCGGCGTGCTGCTCGCAGTGCTCTGCGTGCTCTTCGTGGCCCGGCCGTTCCTGCGAGACCCGCGGCCGGTGGACGACACGCTCGACCTCCCTGCCGAGGGTGAGCAGGAGCGGATCGCGCTCGCCGAGGAGCGGGACCGGGCGCTCGCGGCTCTGAAAGAGCTCGAGTTCGACCACCGCACCGGCAAGCTCTCGGACGAGGACTACCGGGCCCAGGTGGGCCCGATGCGACGCCGCGCGGCGGAGGCTCTGCGCGCGCTCGATCCGAAGCCGCGAAAGGAGCGGGTGCGCACGCATGGCTAGCTGCGCGAACTGCGGCAGCGAGCTTGCGGAGAAGGCCCGCTTCTGCCCCGAGTGCGGGACGCGGGTCGAGGCGGAGCCGGGCGAGACCGCGGTGCAGGAAGTGCCGCCGGACGAGACCGGCCAGGTGCCGGTCGAGTACGACACGGCCCGGCCGCGCTTCTTCGGCGTCTTTCGTCCGGCCCGCGCCCTCAGCCCGGCCTGGCACGCGGTCCGCGACACGACCGGGTACGCCTTCGACTCCGTCTCCGTACACACGACCACCCGCAAACGGCTCTTCGAACTGCGCCGCGAGCTGGACGCCCTGACGGCAAAAAGGTCGGAAAGTGCCCGCATTTTGGGCGAAGCCGTGTACGCTGGTGACGACCAAGGGACCGCGTCGGCGCGCGCCAGGGTGGCCGAGTTGGACGCGTCAGTCCGGGCAAAGGAGGAGGAGATGGAGCAGACAGCAGCCGCTGCGATGGAGCGACTCGAGCGCGCACACCTCCAGGTGCAGCCGACCCAGGTCGAGACGCCGACGCCTTCGCCCGAGCCGTCGCCGGAGCCGAGCCCACCGCCTCAGCCCGTCCCGGTGCCTGAGCCGGTCCCGGAGCCCTCGGAGCCGCCGGGCCCCGCGCACGTTCCCGAGCCGACTCCCACCCCGAGCCCGCCGCCTTCGCCGGAATAACCTCCGCGGGGGCAGGGACGTCTGCCCGACCGCCGAAACTCTCGTCCAGTGCGTTTTCGCAGACTCGTGCCGCTCGCCGCGCTCTTGCTCGCGGTCGTGGCGGCCCCGGCGAGTGGCGATGTCGCTAGCCGGAAGGCCGCGGTCGACGCACGGCTGCAGCGGGTGCAGGCGAAGATCGCCTGGGCGCAGGAGCGCGAGCGCACGCTCGCGACGGAGATCGCGTCGGTCAACGGCCAGATCCGCGGACTCTCCTCGCAGATCGGCGTGGTCTCCGCCCAGCTCGAGCCGCTCGAGCGCGACCTGCAGCTGCACAAGGAGAAGCTCGCGCGCCTGAACGAGCTCTTCCGGTTGCAGACGAGCCGCTACCACTTCTACCGCAGCGAGTACAGCGCGCTCATCGACCGGCTCGGCAACCGGCTCGTCGACCTCTACGAACAGGGCGAGCCGAGCTCGCTCGAGGTCCTGTTTGCTGCGAAGAGTTTTGACGACCTGGTCGACCAGGCGCAGGTCGTCGACTCGCTTGCGACCCAGGACAAGTCGATCGCCGGACAGGTCGGCACCGCCAGGGAACGCGTGCGCGTCCAACGCGAGCACACGAAGAAGTTCCGCGCGCTCGTCGCCGCGGAGCTACGGACGATCGCCGTGCGCACGAACCAGGTGCGCGCCCTGCGCGACCAGCTGCTCGCGAACGAGAACCGGCTTGCCGCGGCGCGGGCGAACAAGCGCGGCGCGCTCCAGGACGTCAAGGAGTCGAAGTCGGCGTTCCTGCACGAGGCGGAGGGCCTGCAGCAGGCGAGTTCCGACCTCGCCGCGCAGATCCGCTCGGCGCAGTCGACCTCGTCGTTCTCGGCTCCGAGCGACACGACGCCTTCCGCCGCGGGCTTCATCTGGCCGGTGAACGGGCCCGTGACGAGCGGGTTCGGCTGGCGCTGGGGGCGGCTGCACGAGGGCATCGACATCGGGGTCGGCTACGGCACTCCGATCCGCGCGGCGGCCGCGGGGCGTGTCGTCTACGCGGGCTGGATGTCCGGCTACGGGAACCTCGTCGCAATCGACCACGGCGGTGGGGTCTCGACCGCCTACGGCCACCAGTCGAGCGTCGCCGTGGGCGTGGGCCAGGTCGTTTCCCAGGGCCAGACGATCGGCTACGTCGGCTGCACCGGCCACTGCTTCGGGCCGCACCTCCACTTCGAAGTGCGGATCAACGGCTCGCCGGTCGACCCGCTCGGCTACCTGTAGCCGTAACCGGGTTCCAGATCGCGGCAGAGCGGGCATCTCGCAGCAGACGAAGGGAGGCCGCTCCGAATGCTCGTCTTGCTACTCGTCCTATTGCTCGCGCTGATCCTGTTCGGAATCGGCTTCGCGGTGGAGTTCCTGTGGGTCATCGCCGCGGTCATCCTCGCCCTCTGGCTAATCGGGTTCCTCGCGCACCGCGCGGACGCCCGCTGGTACCGCTGGTAAAGCACGGGGGAACCCATGGTCCCCCCGTGAGCCCCCTCCTTCGCGTATTCGGCGTGTCCTACGGTTGTGAGCCTCCGCCGGGCTAAGCCCGGCTCCGGCGGCCGACCACGGCGTCTCCTCTACGCAAGCCCGAAGGTCTGCGCCAGCAGGAACACGTTCAGCGCCGAGATCAGCGCGGCGACGAGCGCTGCGACGGCCGTCGTCGTCTTCCGGTTCACGAGCGGGCCCATGAGCTCCCGGCGGCTGGTGAACCAGACCAGCGGGATGAGGGCGAACGGGATCCCGAACGAGAGCACGACCTGGCTGATCACCAGCGTTCGCGTGGGGTCGAGGCCGATCGCCGCGACCACCAGGGCGGGCAGCATCGTCACCAGGCGGCGGACGAACAGCGGGATCTGGCGGTCGATGAAACCCTGCATGACGACCTGCCCCGAGAGGGTGCCCACGGTCGAGCTCGACAGGCCGGACGCGAGCAGGGCTAGCGCGAAGAGCGTGCTCGAGGCGCTGCCGAGAATCGGCTCCAGCGTCTGGTGCGCGGTCTCCAGCGACGCGATGTCGGTGAGGCCGGACTTGAAGAAGACCGAGGCGGCCATCACCAGCATCGCCATGTTGATCACGCCCGCGATCGACATGGCAACGATGACGTCGACCTTCGTATAGCGGTAGACGCGGCGCGCTTCCTCGTCGTTCTGCGGGACGATGCGGTTCTGCATCAGGGCGGAGTGCAGGTAGATGACGTGCGGCATGACCGTGGCGCCGAGGATCCCGACCGCCAGGAGCAGCGACTCGCCGCCGGCGAACTGCGGCTTGACCGCGTGCAGCGCGACCGTCCCAAGCGGCGGATGCGCGAACCACAACTCCGCCAGGTAGCAGATGCCGATCGCGGCCACGAAGGCCGCGATGACAGCCTCGAACGTGCGGAAGCCGAGGCGCTGCAGACCGAGGATCGCGAAGGTCACGAGACCGGTGAGGACCGCGGCCGGGAAGAGGTCCATGCCGAAGAGCAGGTGGAATCCGAGTGCGGCGCCGAGGAACTCCGCGAGATCGGTCGCCATCGCGATCAGCTCGGCCTGGATCCAGAGCCCGGTCGAGGTGCGGCGCGAGAACTGCTGCCGGCAGACCTCCGGGAGGTTGCGTCCCGTGGCGATGCCCAGCTTGGCCGACAGCGTCTGGATCAGCATCGCCATCAGGTTCGAGGCGAGGATCACCCAGCAGAGCGTGTAGCCGAACTTCGACCCGCCCGCGATGTTCGTCGCGAAGTTGCCCGGGTCGATGTAGGCGACGCACGCGACGAAGGCGGGTCCGAGGAAGGGCAGGATCCGCCAGCTGCGTGGGTAGTCGCGCAGCGCATCCTGGGCCTGCAGCTTGCCGGCCGCGACCGCGCCTGACCGTGTGGCCATCATGGCCTCAGTGTAGCCAGAGTTTAGGCTTGCCTAAACTTTTGCGAGCCGCAGATCGGGGAGGTTCCGCCAGCGGCCGTCGACGTCGAATCCGTAGCCGACGAAGAACTCGTCCGGGACGGTGAAGCCGACGTAATCGACGGGCAAATCCTCCACCAGGCGGCGGTACGGCCGGTCGAGCAGGGCGGCGATCCGGAGGCTGGCCGGCTCCCGCAGCTCGAGCAGCTTGCGCAGGTAATTGAGCGTCAGGCCGGTGTCGACGACGTCCTCGACCAGCAGCACGTCGAGGCCCGTGACGGGGATCGCGCAGTCCTTCAGCAGCCGCACGCGCGAGTGGCCGCCCGTGTCGGCGCCGTTGTAACCCGTCAGCTCGACGAAGTCGATCTGGTGCTCGATCGGGCTCGCACGAGAAAGGTCGGTGAGGACGACGAAGCTCGCCTTCAGCAGCGAGACGAGCAGCAGGGCGCGGTTCTCGTAGTCGCGCGAGATCTCCACGCCCAGCTCCTCGACGCGGCTGCGCAGCTCGTCGGCGCTGAGGAAGACCTCGCCAACGCGCGCGTCCGTTGCTGCCGCGTCGCCTAAGGCGTCGCTTGCGATGCCGACCTCAGGACGCACGGCCTTTGCTCGCGCGTCCGTCTGCGGTGTTGGGGAGATGTCACGGGATGCCTCGACAACGCTGCGCCGTTTATGACGCCAGATCGAGTCGGTAGCGCTGGGCCAGCCGCTCGATGTCGCGCTTGTAGAAGAGCTTCACGCGCACCTCCGGATAGCGCTCGCGCAGCTTTCGCAGCTTGCGGTTCTTACGCGTCACCAGCCGCTGCTTCATCACCGTGATCTCGAGGTAGAGGTTCTGCTCCGGGAGGAAGAAGTCGGGCGTGAAGGCCTCGACGATGCGGCCGTCCTCGCCCTCCTCGAGCACGAACGTGTGCGGCTCGTACTCCCAGGGGACGCCGTAGAAGTCGAGGACCTTGGCGCACTCGCGCTCGGCCTCGTTCTGGAACCTTGGTGGCTCCTTCGCGGAATCTGCCTGGAAATCGGCGATTTCTCCCACTCGAGAGTGCAGGGTAGCAGCGGCTGCGGACGCGGCCTCCCGGCCCGAGCCCGCCTGCAACCGGTTTGCAACCGGCCTGCTGCCGCGTCCTCGTCCGGTTGGCATCAGGACGAGAAAGGAGAACCCCCCAATGAAGAAGCTGGCAATCATCGGAACCGTCGTAGCCGTCGGAGCGCTGGGTCTCGTCGGCCAGGCGGTCGCAAAGCCCACCGCATCCGTCAACCCGCTTCCGTCCGCGGTCACGCTGGAGCAGGGACTGAACCAGCGCTTCCCGAGTGACAACCCGGCTCCGCGGGCGGCGTTCGGAATGAACCCCGCCGAGTACCACGCGCTGATGGCGCGCAGCGAGGGCCTGAACAAGAAGTACGGCCTCGGAACCTACTCGCTGACGCTCGAGCGCGGGTCGAACGAGCGGTTCACGGTTGACAACCCGACGACGGGCACGAAGGCGATCGGCACGAACAGGAGAAACGTCGTCGCCTCGACTCCGACCCCGAACCCGACCGACACCACCACGGACTTCGCGTGGGACGACGCTGGGATCGGCGCGGGCGTGCTGCTGGCAGTGATGGCATTCGCCACGCTGGGCGTTCTGGGGGCACGGCACCACGGCCGCCTCGGTACCTCGTAGTCACCATCGCGTCACGCAGAACGGGCCCCGGGGGAGGGGCCCGTTCTGTGTCGCCGTTCCGTGCTACCGCGCCTGCTGCCGACGTGCTACCGCCCTGCTACCGCCGACCGGTCTTGTTGGCGAAGGAGCAAAGCAACCGACGACTGAAAGGAGAACCGATGCTTCACCACAACGATTCCGAGATCCGCCTTCAGCTCGCACAGGAACACGCGGACTGGCTGACAGACGAGATGCGCCGCTCGCGCCGGCTTACGCCCGACGAGGTCGGGTACCCGGGCTGGGCTCGGCTCGGCTCTGCACTCGCCGGCCGGGTCGAACGGCTTCGCCGACGCAGGCACGTTCCGGCGT
>JBEVNN010000299.1:0-5090 GCA_040508095.1 Gaiellaceae bacterium | reverse complement strand
TCGGCGACCTCGGCCACCGTCTCCACCTCTCCGCAGCGGCGATCGCATCCACGTGGCACGCGGCGCTGCTGTTCGCGCTCGGCATCGTCGCGCTCGTCGTCCTCGCCCTGCAGCGGCCGCGGCTCGCGCTGCTCGACGCGTACCTCGCCGCCCTCGCGATCTCACTCCTCGTGAACGACACACCGGTCGACGTGGCCGGCTACGGCGCGCTCGCCGCACTCGGCCTGTGGCTCTTCGCGAGAGGCGAAGAGGCCGCCGGGCGGCTCCAGTAGACTCGCGCGGAATGCGCCGCCTCCTCCCGTTTTTCGCGCTCGCGTTCCTGCTCGCCGGTTGCGGCGGCGCGAAGACAGTCTCACCCACCGCCGAGACCGTCGTCGGCTCGGTGCCGCAGACGACCACCGCGCAGGCCGCGGCCAAGGGAGACGCCAAGGCCGGTGAGACGCTCTTCACGGCACAGGGGTGCGGCGGTTGCCACAAGTTTCAGGCGGCCGGCACGAACGGGACGGTCGGGCCCGACCTCGACAAGCTGACCCAGTACGCGCAGAACGCGAACCAGGGCTCGCTCGAGGACTTCACGCACGAGTCGATCGCGGACCCGACCGCATATGTCGAGAAGGGCTTCTCTCCCACGATGCCCAACTTCGGCCAGACGCTCTCGGACAAGCAGATCGCCGATCTGGTCGCGTTCCTGGTCCAGAACCAGCCGCAAGGTTGATCGACCTCCGAGCGGCGCGCAGCGATCCCGACCGCCTGCGGCCGGGAATCGCGCGAAAGGGCGGCGGCGAGGCGTTCGACGAGCTGCTCGAGGCAGACGCCCGCTGGCGCGAGCTCGTCCCGCGGGTCGACGAGCTGCGCAGCCGCCAGAAGCTCAAGGGCAAGCCGACCCCAGAGCAGGTCGAGGAGCTGAAGGGCGTGAAGGAGGAGCTCCGGCGCATCGAGGAGGCGCTCGCTACGGCGGAGTCGGAGCGCGACGAGCTGCTGCAGAAGGTCCCGAATCCTGCCCACGAGTCGGTCCCCGACGAGGCGGCGGGCGACGCGGAGGGCGAGGTCGTCCGCGAGGTCGGCGAGTTGCCGCAGCTCGAGGAGGCGAAGGAGCACCTGGAGCTGGGCCGCTTCGAGATGGAGCGCGGCGCGCGCCTCTCGGGCTCGCGCTTCGGCTACATGGTCGGCGACACGGCCCGCCTCGGGCTCGCGCTCTACCGGTGGGCGCTCGACCGCGTCGTCGCGCAGGGCTACACGGCGGTGATCCCGCCCGTACTCGTGCGCGAGGAGGCGATGTACGGCACCGGCTTCTTCCCCGCCGAGCGGTTCGAGATCTACGAGGTCGCCGACGAAGGGCTCTACCTGACAGGCACCTCGGAGGTCGCGCTCGCGGGGCTGCACATGGGCGAGATCCTCGACCGCGAAGAGCTACCCCTGCGCTACACCGCGTTCTCGACGAACTTCCGCCGCGAGGCCGGCGCCGCGGGCCGAGACACCCGCGGGATGTTCCGCGTCCACCAGTTCAACAAGGTCGAGATGTTCGCGTACGTCCTCCCCGAGGAGTCTTGGGACGAGCACGAGCGGCTGCTCGCGATCGAGGAGTCGCTCGCGCAGGAGCTCGGGCTCCCGTACCGGGTGGTGAACATCGAGGCCGCCGAGCTGAGCGCGGCCGCCGCGAAGCGCTACGACATCGAGGCGTGGTTCCCGTCGCAGAACCGCTACCGCGAGCTCACCTCGGCATCGAACACGACCGACTACCAGTCGCGACGGCTCGGGATCCGCTATCGCGCGAACGGCGGTACCGAGTACGTCCACACGCTCAACGGCACCGCCGTCACGGACCGCTGGGCCCTCGCAATCCTGGAGAACTTCCAGGGCGAGGTGCCCGAGGTGCTGCAGGAGTTCGGCGCCCCCGCCCGCATCGAGGACTAGAAGCATGGGGGAATCCATGGTTCCCCATGAGCCCTCTCCTCAACGCGAGCCATCGACGGTAGTGAGCCTTAGCCGGGCGAAGGCCGCCTAAGGCGGCGACAATGACGCCACGGCGGGGTGCCGGAGCGGTCGAACGGGGCGGTCTTGAAAACCGCTGGCGGCCGAAAGGTCGCCCGTGGGTTCAAATCCCACCCCCGCCGCTCAACCAGGTCCGGGTGCGACGAGGGCCTAGTGGCCGCTCGGGACGTGGCTCGCGCCGCTAAGGCGCGCGCACAACGATCGAGCGTCTTCGCGTGACTCCGCTCGACGAGATCGACACGATCAGCCTCAGGCGCGTCCCCTGCTTCACCGCGCGCCGGGGATACCAGTAGAAGTCGTACGCCCCGGGGATGACGCTGCCGTCGACCCTATGCGCTGACTTCCAGACGATCCTCCGCCCGTGCAGCAGGCGGGCGCGAAGGAGCGGGCGCTTGACGTTTGCCGACGCGATGACATCGACCCACAGCCGACGGCGCGGCAACGAGAACCGCCTCGGGATGAGTCTGTAGAGCCGCAGTGTGACCGGGATGGTGAAATCGGCGGGCACGCTGTAGTGCCTGGCGAGCGTCTGACGGTCGGTCGACGAGACGTTCCACCAGTAGTGGCCCGCGTAGAGCGGCCTGGAAGGCCGAGGCGACCACTCGCGTACGTCCGCCCCCACGTTGGCGCCGTCGACGAAGTTCTGGTCGTAGAACTTTCCCTCCGGCGTGACGTCCGGCTTGTCGGCGATGACGATCGCCTCCGACTGCTCGTTCGGCGGGAGCGTCCAGGTGAAGTGGGGATGCGCCGTCGCCACGGTCGCGCCCGGCGGAGGCGTCACGGGCGTTGCGGCGGCGAGTGTGGCGGCGGCGAAGATCGCCGCGCCCACGAGCGAGGCCAAAGAGATGTTCCTTCCGCGTGACGCCACGGATCGAAGTATCGGGATGCGATTCCGGCACGGCAAGGCGACGTCAGGTCCTACGCGAGTCGCGTAGGACCTGACCGTTGCAGTCCGGTACTTACCCAGAGAGTCGAGCCTTTCCGACCTCATCGCTCCCGTCACGGGAGCCGAGGCCGTGGTCGAGTTCGGTCCCATCTGCGACACGGTGAACGAGTGATCCTGGTGAGTACCGGTCGTCGACAGGGTGAAGACGGAGACGCTGTGCGGGATATTCGCCGCCCCGCACGAGCCGCGAAGTCCTGGCAGGGGCCGGCGATGGCGGTACCGCGAGTGGTCTGATCACTGGCCAGCGCCGGGGTGACCCCCCGCCGCTGCGCCTGTCCTGAGGGCTACTCGACGGTGTAGAGGAGCCGGAGGGTCAGGTCGACCGAAAAGCCCTGCTCGAGCAGCTCGACCGCCGCTTCCGCAGGGACCTCGACCTGTGCCGCCAGCACGAGCGCGGCACACGGTGCCGCTCCCGCGTCGAGAAACAGGTTGAGACGGTGGCGGAGCAAACACTCAACCTCAGACGCCGTCAGTTGCTCGAACTGTGCCGCAGTCACCGGGCTCCTTCCTGGCCGCAGTTGCCGGAGCCTTGGATATCGGCCGACGAGCGAAGTCCGGTCTCCCCCGTTCGGGTACGCGGGCGACGCCGGCCGCATCAGTGACCGGCGCCGCCCGCGAGGAGTTACGCGGCGCTGCGCCCCGAGATCAGCGCAAACACGGCCACGACGAGCGCGACGATCAGCAGCAGCCACAGAAAGCTGTTGACCGCGGCCCCGCCGGCGATCGCGAAGATCACCAGCAACAGAACGAGTAGCCAGAGAAGCATCGTGCCTCCTGTGTGGTCGTTTTCAGGAGAACGGCTTGGCCGCTGTCTCGGTTACGCGTGCAGGTAAGAACGCCAATCGCCCGGTGGGGCGGAGGCCGCACGCCAAGAGCCGGAGAAAGGGGAAGTCGGCCCGTGGCGGCGTGCTGGGGGATTGAGGCGGCCCTCTCGCCTCCGCAGCACCGGGCGTGTTACCAAGTGTACGCGTTCGACGCGGTTTGCGCCGCGCACGACCGCGCAGCGTTGCGGGTACCTACCGGGCGTGGAGACCCGTAAGCCGCGTCTGTTGATCCTGATCACGCTGAGCGAGCTCGGCGGCGCCCAGGCAGCGGTCTCGCTCCTGCTGCCGGGGCTCGTCGACCGGTTCGAGGTCACGTTGGCCGCGCATGGCCGCGGACCGCTGCGCGATTCCGCGGAGGCCGCAAGCGTGCCGTACGTCGAGCTGAAGCACGTCCGCCGGGCGATCAACCCGTGGCAAGACGCGCTCGGACTGCTGGAGCTCGTGCGCCTGTCCCGCCGGCTGCGGCCAGACATCGTCCATGTGCACAGCTCGAAGGTGGGCGTGCTCGGACGGCTCGCGGCGTGGCTCGCACGCGTGCCCGTGCGCGTCTACACGGTGCACGGCTGGTCGTTCGCCGCGTACGACGGCCTCGCCGGCCGCGTCTACCTCTGGCTCGAGCGGCTCATGCGGCCGCTGACGACGGCCGTCGTCTGCGTCTCGGAAGCGACACGGCGGCAAGGTGTCGCCGCGCGCGCCTGCGACGACGCACGCACGGTCGTCATCCACAACGCGGTCGAGGTCGGGTCGTTCGGCGCCCGCTTCGAGACCACCGGTACGCCGCGGATCATCAGCATCGGACGCCTCGCGTTCCCGAAGGACTTCGTGACGTTGCTGACGGCGCTCGCGCGAATCGACGCCGACTACCGCGTGTCCCTGGTCGGCGACGGCCCCGGCGTAGACGAGGTCGCCGCAGCCGTGGAGGCGAGCGGCCTGTCCGATCGAGTCGAGCTCCTGGGTGCGCGGCGGACCGTCACGGAGCTGCTCACTCGCTCCGACGTCTTCGTGCTCTCCAGCCGCTCGGAAGGCTTTCCGGTCTCGATCCTCGAGGCGATGGCGGCCGCCCTGCCCGTGGTAGCCACCGACGTGGGCGGGATCGCCGAGGCGGTCGTGGACGGAGAGACCGGGATCCTCGTTCCCGCTGCGGATCCGCAGGCCCTCGCTGCCGCCCTCGAAGAGTTGATCGCGGACGCCGAGCTGCGGCGCCGCCTCGGCGCGGCCGGGCGCGCGCGGGCGCTCCGCTTGTTCGACACGCCGCGCTACCGCGCCGCGCAGCTCGACCTTTACCGGCGCGAGCTCGGGCGCCTGCAGCTTCCGGCCCCGGTCACGCC
>JBEVNN010000086.1:0-3750 GCA_040508095.1 Gaiellaceae bacterium | reverse complement strand
ATGCCGGCTCGCAGAAGGTTCTCCTGAGCGTCTTCGGCACCGCGAACGCGGCACCGGTCAGCCTCTCTTCGCGCAGGGCGTACTGCAGCTTCGTGTCCTCGCTGCTCGACCGCTACCCGCAGGTCGCGGCCGTCAACATCTGGAACGAGGCCAACCTCAGCTACTTCTGGAAGCCGCAGTTCAGCCGCGGGAAGAGCGCCGCCCCCGCCGCCTACGAGGCGCTGATGGCGCGCTGCTACGACACGATCAAGAACCGGCACCCGGCCGTCCGGGTGCTCACCTCCGTCTCGCCGCGCGGCAACGACAACCCGCGCGCCCGCTCGAACGTCTCCCACTCGCCCGGAAACTTCATCAAGAAGATGGGGCAGGCGTTTCGACACTCCCATCGCCGGGCGCGGATCTTCGACGCCTGGGGGCAGAACGTCTACGGCGCCAGCTCCAAGGAGCGCCCGTGGGCGCGGCACCGTGTGGACATCGGCCAGGGCGATTATTCGCGGCTGCTCTCGTACTTGAGGACAGCCTTCGGTGCCACGCGTCAGCCGGTTCCCGGCCAGAAGGACGTTCGCATCTGGTACCTCGAGGGCGGCTTCCAGACGAGCGTCGCCGCCAAGCGCTCCTTCTACGGCAGCAGCGAGACCGACCGCTCCGTCGTCCCGTCTCTCGGCAGCCCCTCGAAACCCGACCAGGCGTCCCAGCTGACCGACGCGGTTCGACTCGCCTACTGCCAGCCGGCTGTCGGAGCGTTCTTCAACTTCCTGCTCGCCGACGAGCCCAGCCTGCGCGGCTGGCAGTCCGGCGTCCTGTTCAGCGACTGGACGCCGAAGCCTTCGTACCAGGCCTTCAAGCGGGTGATCGCGGAGGTCAAGTCGCACCGCGTCAACTGCGCGAAGCTCAAGGTACGAATCAAGAAGCTCGGCGGCTGAGTCGCAGCTACCCTCGGGCCGGTGCTCCCGAGGCTCTTGGCGATCGCGCTCGCCCTCCTGCTTCCGGGCGCCGCCGCAAGCCGTGGCGCGGCGCGTGAGCTTCTCCCCGACCTCGTCACCCGGACGCCCGGGAAGGTCTACCTCCAGATCACGCCGCGCGGGAGGCACTTCGTGCGCTTCTCGAACGAGGTCGTGAACGTCGGCGCCGGCCCGCTCGAGCTGCGGCCCCGCGTGGGCGACTGCAACCACAACGGTGACCCCGCCGACGACCGCGCCTCGTGGCAGCGGATCTACCGCGACGGGAATGGAGACGGTCGGTTCACCCGCGGCGTCGACGCGCTCTTCCGCACGCGGAGCGCGGGCTGCACGCGCTACCACCCGGCCCACAGGCACTGGCACTTCGACGCTCTGGCCGAGTACACCGTCCGCCCGGTCTTCTCGGCCGGTCCGCTCCTCGCCGGAGGCAAGAAGACGAGCTCGTGCGTGCTCGACACACGGCGTCGGCTGCCGAAGGCGCCGGGCTCGCCGCGACGGAAGTACTACGGCGGCTGTCGGCGCGACTCGGTCGGCGGCATCTCGATCGGGTGGGGCGACCTCTACGGCGCGCGGGTCAGCGGCCAGGAGCTCGACGTCACCTCGCTCGCTGAGGGCGCGTACTGCCTCGTCTCACGCGCCGACCCGGAGAACCGGCTGCAGGAGTCGAATGAGCGGAACAACATCCGCACAACGCGCATCGAGCTGCGCGGCGACCGGGTCGGCTGGCGGCCGCACCGGCCCTGCTGAGCGACCGATGACATCGGCGGTGCGCCCCCGTCTGAACGTCAGAAAACAACAGGAGGAACCGAGATGCGCAAGGTGGTCGTGAACGAGTTCCTGACCCTCGACGGCGTCGCGCAGGCGCCCGGAGGAGCCGAGGAGGACACCGACGGCGGCTTCGCCCACGGCGGCTGGCACATGCAGTACATGGAGGACGAGCCCACGCAGCAGTGGGTGCTCGAGAGCATCCTCGAGGCGGGCGGCTTCCTGCTCGGGCGGCGGACGTACGAGATCTTCGCCGCCTTCTGGCCGAACGCGCCCGAGGAAGAGCAGGTGGTGGCGGAGCCGCTGAACAGCAAACCGAAGTACGTCGTCTCGACGACGCTGGCCGGGCCGCTCGAGTGGGAGAACTCGACGCTGCTCGAGGGCGAGATGGCTGACGCGGTGGCCGCGCTGAAGCAGGAGGACGGCGGCGATCTCCACGTGATCGGCAGCACCGACCTCGTGCGGACGCTGATCGCGCACGGCCTGGTCGACGAGCTCCGGCTGATGATCGACCCGGTCATGGTCGGCGGCGCCAAGCGCATCTTCCCCGACGACGGCGAGCTCAGGCCGTTGCGGCTCGTCGAGGGCCAGGTGACGACCAAGGGAGCGATCCTCGCGACGTACGCCCCGGTGTGAGCAAGCTGATCTACTCGGCGCTCGCGTCGCTCGACGGGTACGTCGAGGACGCCGACGGCTCGTTCGACTGGGCCGCCGCGGACGCCGACGTGCACGCGTTCGTGAACGAGCTCGAGCGGCCGATCGCGACCTACCTCTACGGGCGCGGGATGGACGAGACGATCGCCTACTGGGAGAGCCCGGCCAACACGGCCGGCGGGCCGGCGGCCGTCCAGGAGTACGGGGAGATCTGGCGAGCTGCCGACAAGGTCGTCTACTCCAGGACGCTGGAGACGGTGGCCACCCCCAAGACGCGCATCGAGCGGGAGCTCGATCCCGCAGCGGTCAGGCGGCTGAAGGAGACCACGTCAGGTGACCTCAGCATCGGCGGCGCCGAGCTAGCGGCGCGGGCAATCGGCGCGGGACTGGTGGACGAGTATCACCTGTTCCTGGTGCCGGTCGTGGTGGGAGCCGGAAAGCGTGCCCTCCCGGACGTTCGCCTGAGCCTCGAGCTGCTGGACGAACGCCGCTTCGGCAACGGCACCGTCTTCCTTCGCTACCGCGCCTCGAGCTGAGCTAGCCGAGCGGCGCGAACAGCGCGACCGTGTTTCCCTCGGGGTCGCGCAGGTAGGCGAAGCGCTGCCCCCAGAAGGCATCCCACGGCTCGGTCTTCCCCTCGAACCCGGCGTCCACGACGCGCGTGTACGTGGCGTCCACCTCGGCGGGGTCCGCACAGCGGAAGGCCAGCACCACCCTCTGGCGAACCGGGCTCGGCAGGTCCGGCTCGATCTGCCGGATCAGCTCCTCCGTGTCCCACATCAGGGTCACCTCACCGCGGACCGGGGCTTCCACGTGGTCCTCGTCGGGATCAGGGACGTCGACCCCGATCAGGCCGTAGAAGCGGAGCGATGCGGCAAGGTTCGAGGTCGTGATCCCGATCGCCTCGAGCTCGGCCACGCGAGGACAATACTGTCCGCCGCCGACCCTCGTCGCTCGAGGCGTGTAGGAGGAACTCCCTGGCGCCTCGGCTGCCCAGGACCGGAGACTCGATCACCGCCTCGACCGTCCAGCCGGCGCGAGCGAACCCGTCGCGCGCATGCTCGACGGCCGCGCGGAGGAGCGCTTCGTCGTCGGGCGGCGCGGCGAGGCGGAGCTCGAATTGCGGCTTCACGAGCGCAACTGCGTGCACGTCCGCGGCCAGTCGCAACGTCTCGAGTTGCGGGGCCGCGTCCGCGAGGGCCAGATACGACAGGTCGAGCGTGACGACCTCGATCGTGTCGGGAACCGTCTCGACGTTCAGCTCGGCGAGGTTGACGCGCTCGAGATTGACTACGCGCGCGTCCTGGCGAAGCGAGCCGAGCAGCTGCCCGTGCCCTGCGTCGACCGCGTACACGCGCCGTGCTCCGGCGTT
>JBEVNN010000257.1:0-3592 GCA_040508095.1 Gaiellaceae bacterium | reverse complement strand
CACTTCTCGAAGTACTGAACGGCGTCGCGCTCGTCGACCACCACGCGCACGGCGTGCTGCTCGACCGCCCGTCGCTCGACGAGTTCCGGGGGCGGTTCTCCGAGAGCACCGACCCGCGGCAGTGGCCGCACGTGGCCGGCGGGGTGACGTACCGGCGTGCTGTGGGCGAGCTGGCCGTCTTCTTCGGGTGCGAAGCGGTCGAGGCTGCCGTCTACGAGCATCGTCTGGCAACCGATCCGGCGGAATACGCCGCCGCCCTGTTGCGCGCGACGAATACGGAGCTGCTGCTCGTTGACGACGGCTTCCCGCCGCCCGGGGAGGGGACGTCGTGGCGGGAGCTGGGAGAGCTCGCCGGCTGTCAGGCGCGGCCCGTGCTGCGGATCGAGCGGATCGCGGAGGAGGCTGGGGCGGACGCTGTTCGGGAGGCGGTGGCGTCGGCGCGCGCGAACGGCTTTGCCGGCCTGAAGACGATCGCGGCATATCGGGGCGGGCTGGAGCCGGAGCAGATCGACCCGTTTGTCGTGGCGGCGCTCGAGGCGAACGCCGAGACAGGTGCGCCGTTGCCGGTGCAGGTGCACTGCGGCTTCGGCGACTCCGACCTGTCGCTGCCGAGCGCCGACCCCGGTCACCTGAAGCCGCTGCTGGAGCGCTTCCGCGAGACGCCATTCGTGCTGCTCCACTGCTATCCGTTCGTGCGCGAGGCGGGCTGGCTCGCTCACGTCTACGGCAATGTCTGGTTCGACCTATCGCTGACGATCCCGCACGTCTCGCAGCCTGCCGGGATGCTGCGGCAGGCGCTGGAGCTCGCACCGGCGACGAAGCTCCTGTACGCGTCGGACGCAGCGCGAACGGCGGAGCTCTACTACCTCGCGGCGAAGTGGTGGCGAGAGACGCTGGCCGAAGTCCTCCCGGATCTGTTCGGCAGCGACGCCGACTGGGCCGCGAAGCGAATCCTCCGCGAGAACGCCCTCAAGCTCTATGCCTGAGCGTCGCCCGCGAACGAGCACCGAGTGCAAGAACCAGTGACAGTCACAGTGACTGTCACTGTTCGGTCACGAGAGTGTGCCGCGGCGCTGACTTGTGGGTCGACAGCCGGCGCGGGGGCGGTACCTTCGGCTGATCTTGCCGCGACTTCCTCGTAGCCACCTCGACGACGGGTACTTCCACGCCACGGGACGCGCCGTCTTCGGAGCCGCCCTCTTCGAGGACGATCTCGACCGCATCGACTTCCTCCAACTCCTACGGTCGACCGCGGCCCTGCTCGACTGGCGCTGCCACGCGCACTGCCTGATGGGCACGCATTACCACCTCGTCCTGGAGGCAAGCCGGGAACGGCTCTCGGAAGGCATGCGACGCCTGAACGGCGACTACGCGCGGCGATTCAACAAGCGTCACGGCCGCCGGGGCCACCTCTTCGAGGAGCGCTTCGCGTCCTACGTCATCCGCGACGAGCAGCACTTGCGAGCCGCGGTCACGTACGTGCTCGAGAACCCCGTCCGCGCGGGCCTGTGCGCCGAGGCTGCCGACTGGCAGTGGGCCGCGGCGATGCCGAGCTAGCGCGCCTGCGCGAGGGCCGGCGCCCAGGCGGCCATGGGCGAGACGTCGCCCTCGCCGTTCAGGTGCCGGTAGCCGAGTGCGTGCTCGGCCTGCATCAGCTTGTGGATCTGCGTCGTGCCCTCGTAGATGATCGGCGCCCGCGCGTTTCGGAAGTACCGCTCGATCCCGTACTCCGCCGAGTACCCGTACGCGCCGTGCACCTGAATCGCCAGGTGAGCCGCCCGGAACGCCGACTCCGTCGCGTGCCACTTGGCCAGCGACGTCTCGCGCGTGTTCCGCACGCCCTGGTTCTTCAACCATGCCGCCTGCATCACGAGCAGCTTCGACGTCTCATAGCCGAGCACCATCTCCGCAATCATGTCCTGGACGAACTGGTACTTGCCGATCGGCTGCCCGAACGTCTCCCGTTCGCGCGCGTACTCGACCGACCGCTCGAGACACGCCCGCACGACCCCACACGCGCCCGCGGCCACCGTGAACCGCCCCTGGTCGAGCCCGTACATCGCGATCTCGAACCCCTGGCCCTCCTTGCCGACGAGGTTCTCCGCGGGCACCTCGACGTTCTCGAAGAAGAGCTCGCCGGTCGAGCCCGCCCAGACGCCGAGCTTGTGCTCGGTCTCGCGCGTCGACACGCCGGGCCACGAACGCTCGACCACGAACGCCGAGATCCCCTTGTGCTTCGCGGACGGGTCGGTCTTCGCGAACACGAGCTGGTGGTCGGCGACCGTCGCGTACGAGATCCAGTTCTTCTGGCCGTTCAAGACGTACGAGTCGCCCTCGCGCCGCGCGGTCGTCTTCATCGACGCCACGTCCGACCCCGCGGCCGGCTCCGTCAGCCCGAAGCACGCGAGCTTCTCGCCGCGCGCCTGCGGTGCCAGGTAGCGCTGCTTCTGCTCCTCTGAGCCGTACCGCAGCAGCGACAGCGAGTTCAGCCCTACGTGCACCGAGATCAGCGTCCGGAACGCAGCCTCGCCGCGCTCGATCTCCTCGCACGCCAGCGCCTCCGCGACGAAGTCGAGCCCGGCTCCGCCGTACTCCTCCGGGATCACGATCCCGAGCAGCCCCAGCTCGGCCATCCCCTCGATCACGGCCAGGTCGAGGTGGTGGTTGATGTCGTTCTCGATGGCGTTCGGGAGCACGCGCTCGTCGACGAACGAGCGCACCGTGTCCTGTATCAGCCGCTGCTCAGGGGTAAGTTCGAAGTCCACCGCGCGCAAGTGTACGGACGCGAGCCCTCAAACACCCTGTTCCAGCCACACGAGCTCCTGCCGGGGCTGGTCGCCGCGCTGGCCGTGGCCGCCCTGGCATTCGACTCCGGCGGCTACGAACCGACCAGCTGGGGCTGGAGCGCCGTCGTGCTGCTGCTCGTGAGCGCGGCGGCGCTGATCGTCGGCGTGCGGCGACTCGCCTCGCTCGAGCTCGCGCTGCCGGTGACGCTGACGGCGCTTGCGGCGTGGGTGTGGCTCTCGCTCGCGTGGACGTCCGACGTCTCGCAAACCGTCCGCGAGGGAGAGCGCGCTCTCGTCTACGTGGCCGCCTCGACCGCGCTCCTCCTACTCGGCCGGCGCACCAGGGTCTTCGGGCTCGTCGCGGGGCTCGCGGCCGCGATCGCCGCGGTCTGCGCGTATGCGCTGGCGACGCGCCTCTTCGACCCCGGCGGCGGCGCCTTCCAGGTCGTCTCGTTCGACCCGCAAGCCGGCTTCCGGCTCGCGCGCCCGCTCGGCTACGCGAACGCGCTCGCGATCTTCGCCGCGATCGGGATCCTGCTAGCGCTCGGCCTTGCCCTGCGGGCCCGCCAACCCGTGGTCCGCGCGCTGGCCTCGGCAGCGCTCGTCGTGCTGGCACCGACGCTCTACTTCACCTACGGCCGCGGCGCCTGGATCGGGCTCGCCGCCGGCCTCGTCGCGTTGTTCGCGATCGAGCGAGACCGGCTCGAGCTCCTCGCACGAACGATCGCGCTCGCGGTGTTCCCGGCCATCGCCGTCTTCCTCGCCTCTCGCACGTCGCCGCTCACCTCGGATCCGCGGTCCGTGGC
>JBEVNN010000235.1:0-6763 GCA_040508095.1 Gaiellaceae bacterium | reverse complement strand
GCCACCACTGCGACGAGTTCTCCCGCGCTGCGCTCCTGCGCAAGAGCGCCGCCGAGGCGGGCCGCGGGCTCCCCGCCATCGAGCCGGGGATGCCGATTCCCGCGGGGACGGGGCTCGACCGGCGCAGCTTCGTCTCGGGCGTCTTCGGCCTCGCTCTCTCGGTCTACGGCCTCGGCAAGCTGAACGTCTTCGACGAGGGCATCGCCCAGGCCGCGACGAGGCCGTCGCAGCCGGTGCTCGTCTCCGTCTTCCTGCCCGGCGGCGCGGACTCCCTCTCGGTGCTCGCCCCGGTGCTCGACCCGAACTACCGCAAGCTGCGCCCGACGCTCGCGCTGCCTGCCGACGCCGGCCCCGCGTTCGCGGAGGACACGCGCCTCCACTGGCACCCGTCCCTGCAGCCGCTGGCGACGCTGCACGGCGAGGGCAAGGTCAGCGTCATGCCGGCGATCGGTTACACGCATCCCGACCAGTCGCACTTCACCTCGCGTCACTTCTGGGAGGTCGGCGCGACCGAGGCGCGCCTGACGACCGGCTGGATGGGCCGCTACCTCGACCGCCACGGCAGCAAGAGCAACCCGCTGCAAGGGCTCTCGCTCGACTACCAGCTGCAGCCGTCCCTGGCCTCGCTGAAGATGCCGGTCGCGTCCCTGGCGGCACCCGACGACTACAACTTCTGGGCGCCTGGTGTCTGGGGACAGGTCGAGAACCGGATGCTCCAGGCGCTCGCGCCGCTCGGCTCACACCGCGCCGACCCCGGCCTGAACCAGGCCGCGAAGGCGACGAAGCAGTCGGACAGGCTCCGCCGGCAGCTCCTGCCGTTCTCGAACAGCGGCGACAACAACTACGGCAGCCCCGTCCAGTACCCGAAGGTCGACAGCGGCTTTCCGCGCCAGCTCGCCGGGCTGGCGGCCATGCTCGCGGCCAAGCTGCCGCTGCGCTGCGTGGCGGTCACGGCGCCCGGGGAGTACGACACGCACTCCGACCAGCCGCAGGCGCTGGCGGACGGCCTCGACGTCACCGCCCGCACCCTGCTCGCGTTCCAGCGCGACCTCGAGGCGCGCGGCCTCGCCGACCGAGTGCTCACGCTCGTGTGGACGGAGTTCGGCCGCCGCGGCGAGGAGAACGGCAGCGACGGCACCGACCACGGCGCAGCGGGCGCGGCCTTCCTGATCGGCTCGCGGGCCCGCGGAAAGATGGTCGGCGAGTTCCCGGGCCTCACGAGCGGCCTCGACCGCGACGGCAACCTGAGGCCGACCTCGGACTTCCGCGGCGTCTACAGCGCGCTGCTCGAGCAGTGGCTCGGCGCCGACGCGCGCGGGGTCATCCCGGGCGCCAAGTCGTTCGCCCGGCCTGCGCTCGTCAAGTGATCCGGCTGCTCGGCACGGCGGTCCTGGCCGGGGCGCTGAGCTGGCACCCCACGCCCGCCCGGCTCGGCGTCCAGGCCGAGGAGTTCCACCTCGTGCTCTCGCGCGCGTCGGTGAAGGCGGGCGTCGTCGAGATCGAGCTCCAGAACGCCGGCGAGGACTCGCACGACTTGCGGGTGCGCAAGGTGGGCGGCCATCACACGTTCACCATCCGTGAGACCAAGCCGGGTGCGCGCAGGACGATCGCGATCAACATGAAGCCCGGCCGCTACCGCCTCTGGTGCTCGCTGGCCGACCACCGCGCCCTCGGGATGCAGACCGTGTTGCGCGTCCGTCGCCGCTGAAGCAACAATCGCGCGAGATGCGCGAGCCCGTCTCTGTTGCGTGCGCCCAGGTCGAGCCGGTGTTGTTCGACCGCGAGGCGACGATCGGCCGCCTGGAAGAGGTCGCCGCCGAGGCGGCGGGCAAGGGCGCGCAGCTCGTGCTTTTCCCCGAGACTTTTCTCCCCGCGTATCCGACCAACCGCTGGGTGCGCTACCTCGCGGGAGGCGACGGCGCGGCGAAGCACGTCTTCGCGCGGCTGGCGCGCGAGTCGCTGGAGGTGCCGTCCGCGGCCTCGGAGCGCATCGGCAACGCGGCGCGCGAGCACGGGCTCTGGCTGGCGGTCGGCGCGAACGAGCTCGACGGCGGGACGATCTACAACGCGCTCCTGCTGTACGGCCCGGACGGCGAGCTCGCGCTGCACCACCGCAAGCTCGTGCCGACGAACCACGAACGCATGGTCTGGGGCCCCGGCGACGGCGGCGGGCTCCGGGCGATCGAGACCGACCTCGGCCGCGTCGGCGGATTGATCTGCTGGGAGAACTTCATGCCGCTTGCGCGCTTCGCGCTCTACGAGAGCGGCGTCGAGCTCTACCTCGCTCCGACGGCAGAGGACTCGGAGATGTGGCACGACTCGATGCGCCACATCGCCCGCGAGTCGCGCGCCTTCGTCCTCTCGTGCTGCGTCTTCCAGCGGGCGTCGAGCTTCCCGGACGACGTGCCGCTCGCCGAAGGGGACGAGCTCGTCGGCCGCGGCGGCTCCGCGATCCTCGCGCCCGACGGCTCCTACCTCGCCGGGCCGCTCTGGGACGAGGAGGGCATCCTCTACGCGGACCTCGACCCCGAGGTGCTCTTGGCGGAGCGGCAGCGCTTCGACGCGGCCGGGCACTACCACCGCCCCGACGTGCTTCAACTCACCGTCCGCCGCCGGTCTCGCGGACTACGCTAGGCCTCCACCGCGGCACCGGTCGCCTGCTCGGTGGTCTTCGCTTCGCCACCTACGAGCGTGCGCTCGAACCAGTCGAGAATCGCCTCGAACCGCATCTCGCGGTGCGCAGGCGACCCCGTGCGACTGAGGTTGTGCGATTCCGCCGGGAAGATGACAAGCTCGACGTCCCGCTTTAGCACCCGCAGGATCGCGAACAGGTCCTCGGCGTGGCCGAGCGGGCAACGGAGGTCGTCCTCCGAGTGCAGGATCAAGAGCGGGGTCGTGATGTTCGCGGCGTACTTCGACGGCGAGATCTGCAGATACGCGTCAGGCGCCTCGAACCAGTACTCGCCGACGATGCCCTTGAAGGCCCAGCCGATGTCGCCCGAGCCACCCTCGAGCACAAAGTTGTTGACCGAGCGCTCGGAGCACGCGGCTTGGAATCGATCGGTATGGCTGACGATCCACGAGGTCATGAACCCTCCATACGAGCCGCCCAGCACGCCGAGCCGCTCCGGATCGATGAAGTCGAAACGCTCAAGTGCCTCGTCGAGGACGGCCATCACATCCTCGTAGTCGCGTGAGCCCCACCCCTCGCCGCCTTCGATCGGGCCGCGGATCGCGCGCCCCCATTCCTCGCTGTAGCCGGACGAGCCGCGCGGGTTCGAGTAGAGGACGGCGTAGCCGGCGCCGGCCTGAACCTGGAACTCGTCTAGGAACCTGTTTCCATATTGCGCGAACGGACCGCCGTGGACGTTCAGCAGGAGCGGATAGCGGCCGTCCTCGAAACCGAGCGGGCGGATGATCCAGGCCTCGACCTCGGAGCCGTCCGCGGAGACGGCCGTGAAGCGCTCGGGCTCGGAGGCTTCGACAGCCGAGCTCACATCGGTCAGCCGCCCTTCGCCGGTGTAGATCTCGGGCAGCGACGTGGGCGTGGTCGCGGCGTGCGCGATCTGCCCGACGACACAGTCGAAGGCCGTCACCCAGACCTCGCCGAGGACCGCCTCGGGCTCTCCGGCCCCGTCGGCCCCGACGCGATACAAGGCGTTGTAGCCCGACTCCTCCAGCACGAACAGGATCGAGTCGCCGTCCCAGACCGGCTCGCGGATCTCCGGATACGGAGCACAGTTGCGGTCGAGCGACTCGGTCAGCACGCGCCGCTCGCCCGTCGACGCGTCGAGGACCGCGATCTGGCCGTGCCTCGGGTAGTCGAAGCCCCCCGGCGCCCAGCGGCACGCGATCGCCGAGCCGTCGGGCGACCACGCCGGCGCCTCGTAGCAGCTGTCGCCGCCGGTGAGCCGCTCCGGCTCGCCTCCCTCGGCATCCACGACGAAGATGTCTCGCTCGACCTCGGTGTCCCAGTGCTCCTGCCGCGCGGAGGCGAACGCAATTCGGCGACCGTCCGGGGACCAGCTCGGGGCCGCGTCTTCGAAGTCGCCGTCGGTCAGCTGAACTGGCGGCGCCGAACCGTCGGCGGGGACGACGAAGAGATGCCGCCGCCGATCGCCGATCCAGCCTTCGTCGTCAAGCTTGTACTGCAGCCGCTCGAACCTTCGCGGCCGCCGCTTTCGCTCGTCCTCCTCCTCGTACGCCGAATCGCGAACGCGCGCCGAGAAGACGATCCGCGTCCCGTCCGGCGACCAGACGACCTCGGTCACGTCCTCGCTGAGCTCGGTCAGCTGGAGCGGCTCGCCGCCCTCAACGGGGAGCACGTAGAGCTGCTTCGCCTTCGAGTCGCGGTTCGAGGCGAAGGCGAGCCGGCTCCCGTCGGGCGACCAGCGCGGCGCGACGTCCTGCTTCTTGCCACGGGTCAGACGGCGGGGCTGGGCCGCTCCGTCAACCGCGACGAGCCAGATCGAAGCGGTGTAGTCGTTGGTCTCGCGGTCGGTGCTCCACACGACAAACGCGGCAGTCCGGCCGTCGGGCGAGAGCCGCGGATCGTCGGCCCACCGGAGCTCGTAGAGGTCGCTTGGGCGCATACGGGCACGTTAATTCAATACATCGGTTTCCGGCGTCTCTGGCCCGGGAACACGCCGCGCGGAAGCAACCGAAGGAGTGCCATGGCCGACCTCGTCGCGGACTACATCCTGCAGCGGCTGACGAAGTGGGGAGTGCACCGGATCTACGGCTACCCGGGTGACGGCATCAACGCCTTCCTCGGCGCGTTCGATCGCGCCGACGGCGATCCCGAGTTCGTGCAGGTACGCCACGAGGAGATGGCCGCCTTCATGGCCTGCGGCCACGCGAAGTTCACCGGCGAGGCCGGCGTCTGCATTGCGACCTCGGGCCCGGGCGCGATCCACCTCCTGAACGGCCTCTACGACGCGAAGCTCGACCACCAGCCGGTCGTGGCGATCGTCGGCCAGCAGGCGCGCACATCGCTGGGCGGTAACTACCAGCAGGAGGTCGACCTGGCGACGCTCTTCAAGGACGTTGCGCACGAGTACGTGCACATGGCGACCCACCCCGCCCAGATGCGCCACCTCGTCGACCGCGCGATGCGGATCGCGCTCGACCAACGCACCGTCACCTGCATCATCGTCCCGAACGATCTCGCGTCCGAGAAGGCGGTCGAGACGCCGCCGCACGAGCACGGCACCGTCCATTCCGGGATCGGCTATTCGCGGCCACGGGTCGTGCCGCTGGACTCCGACCTCGAGCGCGCGGCACAGCTGCTGAACGAGAGCCGCCGCGTCGCGATGCTCGTCGGCCAGGGCGCCAAGGGGGCCGCCGACGAGGTCCTCGAGACCGCCGAGACGCTCGGCGCGGGTGTCGCCAAGGCGCTGCTCGGCAAGGACGTGCTTCCGGACGACCTGCCGTTCGTGACCGGCTCGATTGGGCTGCTCGGGACGAAGCCGAGCTGGGACCTGATGATGGGCTGCGACGCGTTCCTGATGGTCGGCTCGAGCTTCCCGTACTCCGAGTTCCTGCCTGAAGAGGGCCAGGCGCGCGGCGTGCAGATCGACGTCGACGGCCGCATGGTCGGGATCCGCTACCCGATGGACGTCAACCTCGTCGGTGACGCGAAGGAGACGCTGCGGGCGCTGCTGCCGAAGCTCGAGCGCAAGGAGGACCGCTCGTGGCGTGAGGAGATCGAGAAGGGCGTGCGCGAGTGGTGGGAGCTGGTCGAGCACCGCGCGAAGCTGCCGGCCGACCCGATAAACCCGCAGCGCGTCTTTTCGGAGCTCTCGAAGCGCCTGCCCGACGGCGCGATCGTGACGGCCGACTCGGGCTCGGCCGCGAACTGGTACGCACGGAACCTGAAGTTCCGCCGCGGGATGAGGGGCTCGCTCTCGGGGACGCTCGCAACGATGGGGCCGGGCGTTCCGTACGCGATCGCCGCCAAGTTCGCGTACCCGCAGCGGCCGGTCTTCGCACTGGTCGGCGACGGCGCCTTCCAGATGAACGGCATGAACGAGCTGCTCACGGTCGCGAAGTACTGGGAGCGTTGGGGCGACCCGCGCTTCGTCGTGCTCGTGCTCCACAACGACGACCTGAACCAGGTCACGTGGGAGCAGCGCGCGATGGAGGGCGACCCGAAGTACGAGGCCTCGCAGGTGCTGCCGGACTTCCCGTACGCGCGCTATGCGGAGCTGGTCGGCTTCCTCGGCATCCGGGTCGACGACCCGGAGGAGGTCGGGCCGGCGTGGGACGAGGCCCTCTCGGCCGACCGGCCGGTGGTCTACGAGGCGCTGACCGACCCCGAGGTGCCGCCGCTGCCGCCGCATATCACGCTCAAGCAGGCGAAGGCGTTCATGAGCTCGGTTCCGAGCGACCCGGACCGCGGCGCCGTCGTGAAGCAGTCGTTCAGGCAAAAGCTCGAGGAGCTCCTTCCGGGGCGTTGAGCACGACGCCCACGTTCCGCAACCTGCTCGGCTGCGTCGACTGCCTGCAGGCGGACGTCATACGCTGCGGCGGGATCACAGGCTTCCTGCGCGCGGGCGCGTTGGCCGAGGCGTTCGACCTCGAACTCTCTGCGCACTGCGCGCCGAGCGCCAGCGTCGACGCCTGCTGCGCGGTACCGCGGTTTCGCCACCTCGAGTGGTTCCACGATCACGTCCGGCTCGAGCCGCTGCTCTTCGACGGCGTGCTCGAGCCCGCGGCCTGGTACGTGGCGTGAGCGAGCTCGAGCACGACCTGCGGGCGGCCG
>JBEVNN010000231.1:0-6838 GCA_040508095.1 Gaiellaceae bacterium | reverse complement strand
ACTCGTCCAGGTCGCTGCCCAGCTCCTCCTCGCTGAGCGCGGGCACGTGCATCGCCTTCGCGACGCGCTGCCCCGAGGGCAGGCTCCAGGTGAGCTGCCGCAGGAGGTTCCGTTGCGGCAGCACCTGCGGCTGATCGTGGCTCGCGATCGCGCCGAGAGGGATGTCGAACAGCGGCGTCGAGATCCTCGTGTCGATCAGCTTGTTCGGCTTGACGTTGCCGTCGCCGAAGTTGAAGAAGGTCTGCCAGCCGATGAACCGGCGCGCAGCTCGCGCCCCTCCGCGCAGGTCGACAGGGTCCGACTGTCCTTCCGCGGCCGGGTCGAAGACCATCGCGAAGAACGGGTTGCCGTTGTCCCCCGCCAGGTTCGCCCGGTAGGAGGGGCGCACCATGCTGTGCCCGAACCGGTAGGCCGCCGCCTGGAACTCGACCGGCATGAACGCCTGTCCCAGGCGCGGCCGGTAGAAGCGGCGCTTCCGGAGGACGTCGTCGACCGTCTTCTGGCCGACGATCAGGGGCAGGAATTCGTGGAGGACGAGCCAGTGGTAGTGCCAGGTCGTCAGCCGTCGCGCCTCGGCGAAGGCCGCCATCCCACCGAATCCGTGGTCACGCGCCCAGTCGACGGCGTTGTTGTGGAACCGGATGAACGCGCACTGCAGGCCGGCGATCACCAGGTTCTCGTCGTTTCTGGGGTCGGGGATGATCGCGGTGTTGTCGCTCGTCCTGGCGAGATCCTCGAACTGACCGCCCGACTCGATCCGGAGCTTCGCCCGGTCGGCGGGGTCGTAGAGCTGGGAGCTCGCCACCGGGCCGTGGCCATAGACCGAGTCGAGGTCAAGCGAGGGCGTCCGCGAGTTCGGCGCCTCGCTTGGCTCGGTCGGCACGCCCAACGGCGAGGTCGTGTCGAAGGTGATGTCGTGGTCGACGAACTGGCCGAAGAACGTCGTCCCGGCCGTGTGGCTCGGGTTGTTCGGGTTGTTCACGCTGAGCGAGGGATCGGTGATCAGCAGCACCGGCCCCTTGGCCAGGTCGTCCTTGGCGTCGAGTGGGCCGCCCTTGGCGCCGAGTTCCCGGAGCGCGTGCCTGACCGCGTCGGTCGCTGGGGCGAACGGCGGCAGCTTCTCGAAGATCCGCCCAAAGGTCGTTGGGCTGGTCGAGACAGTCGAGCTCCGCGCCGCCGGAGGCGCGAGGATCGCCGCCGCGCCGCCGCCGGACAGCGCCAGCGCTCCCGCTCCTGCTCCCGTGCGCTTGAGGAAGCCGCTCCTGCTGTAGCGCCTGGTCTCTTCGGACGGTGCCTCGGTCATGTGGGTCACTCCTCTCTGTTCGGGATCGCCTCGAGCACGCGCTCGAACGAGAGCTCCGCGCGTTGCGCGACCTCCCGGATGGCCTCTGCCGAGCTCGCCTCGTACAGGTGGAAACACGTCTCGTCTTCGGGAAGGAAGATCGAGCTCAGGTACCGGACCGGTGTGCCGCGCAGAGTGAGCTCCTCGGCCGCGAGTCGGGCGCGGTCGGCGCCGACCTGGGCGGCCTCGCGGTCTGACGGCGAGAGGTAGAACTCGGCCAGGAACTCGGCCATGTCACGACGCTACTGCCGGTTCGCCCCCGATGAAATCGCGGAAACCCCTGATGTTTTCGCGCGGCTCTGCCTATTTTGCGCGCAGGGCCTTAGGAAGCGAGGCGACCCGCGAGCTGCCCGCGCGACCGGACGCCGAGCTTGGCGTACGCATGCGTCAGGTGGGTCTCGACGGTGTGCACGCTGACGAACAGCGCCTGCGCGATCTCCTTGTTGGAGGCGCCGGTCGCCGCCAGCTCGACCACGCGCCGCTCGGCGGGGGTCAGCTCGCTGTCGCGCTGTGGCCGCCGTCCGCCCACGCGATCGAGCTCCGCGCGCACCTCCTCGGCCCAACCCGTCGAGCCCTGCTCGTCGAAGGCCTGAGCGGCTTGCTCGAGTGACCGGCGCGCCGCGGCCCACTTCTTCAGCCGCCGCTCGGCCCGCCCGAGGCTGCGCAGCGACCTCGCCCGGTCGAACCGCAGGCCGAGCGCTCCATAGGCGTCGGCTGCGTCCGCGAGCTCGCGGGCGGCCGCGTCGTAGCCGCCAGGCTCGCGCAGCTCGACGAGCGCGGCGCAGCGCTTCGCGGTGGCGAGGCCCCACGGGTGCTCCTGCTTTTCGGAAAGCTCCCTCAGCCGAGCCGTCACCGCGGCCGCTTCTTCGAGCTCGCCGAGCTCGACGAGCGCTTCCACGAGCTCGGGAGCGACCGGGAAGACACCGGGCTCGTCGACGCCTTCTCGCAGCGTGTGCTCCCAGACGGCGCGCAGGCTGTCGGCCGCCCGCTCCGGATCGTGCGCGAGCAGAGCCGTGATCCCGCGCGCTCTTAACGACTCGAGCAGGTCCCAGCCGACGCCGCTCGCCTCCGAGCGCTCGATCGCGTCGCTCGCCAGGCGCGCGGCCTCGTCCGCAAGGCCGAGGTCTGCGGCATGGAGCGCGCGGCAGCGCTCGTACATCGGCCAGCAGCAGCTCCCGCTCGGACGGCTCGCCCCACTCGTCGAGCAGGCGTCCCGCCGCCTCCCACTCGCCCGCGCGCAGCTCGAGCTCGCACAGGTGCAGGCGCAGCAGGGCGTACGAGCTTGGTTTCCCTTGTTCGTCGGCGCGAGTGAGCTCTGGCATCAACACTGTTCGAGCTTGCTCGAGCTCGCCGCGCCAGACGTGGCGCTGACCCTCGACCCGTTCCGGGCAGGAGGTGACAAGGGCGGCGGCGCTCGAGGCGGACTTAAAGCGAGCGCGGAGATCGTCGATCGGGCGCCCGCGCAGACCGCGTGCCCACGCGAGCGTGTACAACACTTTCCGCTCTAGCAAGGTGATGTGTCCGAAGACGATTTCATCCTCTTGCGCGACTCTCTTGAAGCTCAGGCCGAACTCATGGATCTCACAAGGGGAGACCCCGAAGCTTTTACTGAGGGTTCCGTCTCCGAAGTTCTCGCTCGCGCACGTGCGGCGGTCCGCGGCGAAGCAGAGGATGACTTGAGCGTGCTGCGCGAGGAGCTTGGGTTACTTCATACGGAACGCGCGGACCAGCGGGCACTCCTTCACGCACGCGCTCAGGGCTATGCACACACCACGACGAAAGGTGCTCTATACGCAAAAGGTGCTCTATACGCAAGCGTCATAGTCTTCGCGCTCTTAGTCTTTCTGACGCTTCCGAGGATCCGCGAACGGGCTGTCTGATCATTTCGCATCCTTAATCGCTCCGGTGATTTTCTTCGCGGTTTGGGTCGTTGCGGTTCTTACCCTTTTCAACGTCGCCTTCGGAACGACTCTGCGGGGCCTTCTCCAGACGATGGAGATCTCGCTGGCCCGGTTCATTGAGCGCCGCCTGCAAAACCTCGCGGGCATTTCCGAAGAAGCGTAAGGGCGCCCGAGGCTGCGGGTCGGGGGCGCCGGCCGCTGAGCCGGCTAGCCAGATCCGGCTTCGCTTGGGGCCATAGCGAGCACATCGGCGCCGGCTTCGTGCCGAGCTTGGTGGTCAGAGGCGTCCCGGAGTAGTCGCGTTCGGCCAACGTTAAGGGGACGTAAGAATGTGGAGACAGCCATGCGATGGGTGTGAGCGCGTCGGCTAGCTTGACGAAACGATGCTTGACGCGCTGCATCTGCTCACCGTCGCGTGTCTGTTCGCCGCTGCCTGGCTGATCTCCCGGAGCGCGGCTTACGTTGCCCGCAAGGTGCTCTCCTGGCACGACCGGCACACGGAGGCCGCCGCCGCGACCGTCGACGTCCGGATCGCAAACGTGAAACGGCGGGAGACCACGGTCGCGGTGATCCGCGCCGCGATCGCCTACGCCGCCTTCGCGGTTGCGATCGTCCTGTCGGCCGCGCAGCTGACCGGAGGCCTCAACAAGCTCACCACGCTCGCGGGCGCCTCGTTCGTCATCATCCTCGCGGGCTTTGCGATCCAGCGCGTGCTGATGGACGTGATCGCCGGGACGATGATGTTCGTGGAGCGCTGGTACGCGGTCGGAGACACGATCGCGATCCCGACGCTCGAGCTGCAGGGTGTTGTTGAGGATGTCTCCCTGCGCCGGACGAAGCTGCGCACACTCGACGGCGAGACGATTCAGGTCTCGAACTCGCAGATCCCCGCCGTCCGCGTGCTCCCCGAAGGCCTGAAGGAGCTGGCGATCGAGCTCTTTGTCACCGACCGCGAGAGCGGCGAGAATCTCGTCCGGGCGGTGCAGCGGATCCTGCCCGATGGGCCGACGACCTTCGCGAGACGACCGTGGATCGAAGAGGTCAACGACCTCGACGAGCGCCTCGTCCGGATCAGGCTGCGCGCTTCCGTCGTCGCTGGCCGCGAGTGGCTCGTCGAGGGCTTTCTCTCCGACCTGCTCAAGGAGCGGGCGGACGAGGGCCTGATCGTCCACGGCCCGGTCATGCTGACGCTCGACGAGCAGGCCGCCCGCAGCTACGCACGCGCCAGCGCGACCACGCGCTGGGCGGCGCGGCCGGCGCCTCAACAGACCTAGACGGTCTCGAGCACGCTCAACAGACGGTCGACCTCGTCGGCCGTGTTGTCGTGGACGATGCCGACGCCGACAGCGCCGCAGCCAGCGAGCTTAAATCCAGCGTTAGCACGCGGATTGTCCACCTTTCGCGGCGTTTTCCGCTCCCTCCCCTCCTAACCCACGATCCCGCTATCCCTCTAGGACCGGGCTCGTCGACTACCGTCTCCGCGACGCTGCCGCGTCTGCGACGGTCGCATCACCAAGGGACAGGTTCGTCGAGGCGTGGCGGCTTAGCCAAGTCAAGTGCGGCAGTCAACCGTAGAAGGGTGATGGATCAACCAGCCACCGCCACCCGATACTCCTCGTGCAACCGAGAGCGCGCCCCGATGCGGCGGGGGCGACCTCGGAGACACGAAGGGCCTCCATGCGGCGAGGCCTGGAGATCTACTGCGGCTCTCTCACGGGAGACTTGAAGCGGGGCCGGGCGGCGGCCCCGCTTCTTGTTGCCTTGAGATATCCCCCTTCAAGGGGAGGCACGGAAGATCGAGCCGTCGCAGTATGGGTCTGCGCGACCGGACGCCTGGGCCGCAGAGACGGACGGGACGCGCAAAGTACGGGGCGGCCGACGGGCCGCCCTTTCTTTTTCCTTCACGGCGGTGGGACGGAGGGCTCCTCGGGCTCGCCAATCGTCTGGATTACGACCGCGCCGAGGACGATTGCGCCTCCGACGAGCGTTGTCGTGCCCGGGCGCTCGCCCAGGGCGAGCCACACCCACAGCGGGCCGAGGACGATCTCGAGGAGCGTGATCAGGGCGACCTCGGCGGCCGGGATCAGGCGCGCGCCGATCGAGAGGAAGATCAGGCCGAGGCCGATCTGCGTGACCCCGAGGCCCGCGAGCAGCGCGAGATCCTCGCGGCCGATCGAGCTCGCCGACGCGAACGGCGCCGCGCAGACGAACACGAGCACCTGCGAGAGGCACGTCGCCGGCGCCATCGAGACCTGCCGCTGGTGGCGCGTGATCACGATCGTCGCGGCGAACGAGACCGACATCAGCAGCGAGAGCGTGAAGCCGGCGACGCCGGGGTGGCTCGGGCCGCCGACCATCAGCGCGACGCCGGCGACAGCGATCGCTATCGCGACCCACGTCCGTCTCGCAACGGGCTCACCGACGAAGGTGCCAAATGCGGCCGCCAGCACCGGTGCCAGCGCCTGCAGGAAGAGGACGTTCGCGACAGAGGTGTAGTTCAGCGCGGCGATGAAGGCGCCCGACGAAATCGCCATCAGCGCGGCCAGCACGAGCCCGGCGCGGCCGATCGCCAGAAACCCTCTGACGACGCGGCCGCGCTCGGCCACGGCGACGTACGCGAGGATCGCGAGGACGGCGAAGAAGGCGCGGCCGGCGAGCTGCGTCGCGAGGTCGACCGTCAGCTCGCGCTGGAAGAGCCCGGCCGTGGACCAGGCGATCGCGGCGAGGGCGACGTAGGTGCGCCCGCGTCGGTGCTGGCGCGCGACGTCGACTGCGATGGTGGCCGTGGTCACGGCCGCGAGCCTAGTGTGCGCGCATGCCGCGCTACGTCGGTCGCGAGAACGTGCGCAAGCGGCTCGAGCCGCTCCAGGGCCGGCCCGGCCGGACGACCTACGCCGACGGCGCAGTGCGAATCGAGACCGCGGACGAGACGATCACCGTCCGCCCGCCGTTCGGCCTCGCGCACGCGCGCGTGTACGAACACATCGAGCTCGGGCCGCTGATCGAGGAGCTCGCGCGCGACCACGTCGTGGCGGCGGTGCTCGTACGGCTCGGCGGCTTCGCGGTCGGCCTCTTCGACGGCGAGCGGCTGGTCGTGTCGAAGGTCGGCTCGCGCTTCGTCAAGGGCCGCCACAAGAAGGGCGGCTCGTCGTCGGGCCGCTTCAGGCGGCGGCGCGAGGAGCAGGCGCGAGCGCTGATCGAAGCCGCGGCGGGCACCGCGGGCACCGTTCTCGAGCCGCACCGCGCGCGGATCGAGCACGTCGCGCTCGGCGGCGACCGGGCGGCGGCGCGCAAGGTCGTCGAGCAGCTTCCGTGGCTAGGCGAGAAGGCGCTGCCGCGCTTCTTCACCGTCCCGGAGCCGAGGTATCGCGAGCTCGAGCGGCTGCCGTACGAGCTCTACGCGGCCGAGCTCAGTGAGGAACCGCCAGCCCGGCGCTGAGACGCTCCTCGGCGACGGCCTCGCCCGCCGCGCGGACGGCCGAGTGCGTGACGGCTGCGAGGAAGTCGTCGCGGTCGAGGGCGTAGAGCTCCGAGGGCGAGGTGGCGCGGACAGTCGCGGTGCGCGGCACGTCGCGCAGCAGTGCGATCTCGCCGA
>JBEVNN010000131.1:0-2933 GCA_040508095.1 Gaiellaceae bacterium | reverse complement strand
GGCAACCTCTACCGCCTCCTACGCGCGCTCGAGGACGAGGGCCTCGTCGCCTCGGAATGGAGCGACGAGTTGCCCGGCCCCGCGAAGCGCACCTACGAGCTCACCGACGAGGGACGCCGGGTCCTCGACACCTGGGCCGAGGCGCTGCGGCGCGCGCAGGGGGTGATCGGAACGTTTCTCGACCGCTACGAGGAAAGGAGGTGAACATGTGCGGACACAGGCACCACCGCTACGGTCGCGGCCGGCACCGCTTCCCGAACCGGGAGGAGTGGATCCGCCGGCTCGAGGAGCGCCAGCGCGACCTCGAGCAGGAGATCGCTGACCTCGCGGACGTGATCAAGCACCTGAAGTCGGACCAGGCGCCCGAGGGAACGACCGCGATGTAGGGGGCTGACGGGCCCCGCTTCGGCGGGGCCAACCGCCCCGTTTGCACTTGCTATCCTGGTTTCACCACATTTCACCGGCTTGGCGAAATGGGCGCGCGGCGCCCATTTTTTATGAATCCCGGGCCTGCCCGGGCGAGCAGTTGGGGGAGACATGCCAACCGTCTACGACAAGGAACGGACATTGGAGCGCGAGATCGGCGGCAAGGTCGAACAGGCCCTGCCCGGCGTCGAGGTGCTCGCGGTCGAGCTCACCGGCCCTGAGCGCTTCACGGTCTACGTCGACCGGCCCGAGGGCGTCGACCTGGCGCTCTGCGAGCAGGTCACGCGCGTGCTGTCCGACTACCTGCGCGAGTTCGGCGTGGACGTCTCCTCGCCGGGCCCCGAGCGGCCGCTGCGGAAGCCCGAGCACTTCCAGCGCGCGCTCGGCAGGCGCGTCAAGCTGAAGACCGAAGAACGGAAGCTCCGCGGCGAGGTCACGCGCGCGGACGACGAAACGGTGACCGTGGCCGCCGAGGGCGGCGCGGTCGACATCCCGTACGACGAGATCGTGCGGGGCAACCTGATCGACCAGAAGGAAGGGCGATGAGCAGGGAGATCATCGAGCTCGTCCACGAGCTCGAGCGCGACAGAGGAATCGAGGGCGACACGCTGATCACGGCGCTGGAGGACGCGCTGCTGGCCGCGTACAAGAAGACGCCGGGTGCGTCGCGCCACGCCGTGGTCGAGCTGGACCGGGACGAGGGCGACTTCCGCGTGTTTTCGATCGAGCTCCCGGAGGACATCGAGGAGCGGCTGCTTGAGGAGGCGCGCGAGCGCGTCCTCACGGAGCTCGAGCAGGCCGAGGCCGAGAACGGCGAGCGCTCGCACGTGCTCGTCACCGACGAGGACCTCGACATCGACTGGTCCGAGGTGCCCGAGGAGCAGGTCAAGCGCGAGGACGTCACGCCCGACAACTTCGGCCGCATCGCCGCCCAGACGGCGAAGCAGGTCATCACCCAGCGCATCCGCGAGGCGGAGCGCCAGATCATGTACGACGAGTACGTCGACCGCGTGACCGAGGTCGTGACCGGGATCGTCCAGCAGGCGGGCGACCGCAACAACGTGCTGGTCGACCTCGGCAAGGTCGAGGCGCTGCTGCCTCGCTCCGAGCAGGTCGACGGCGAGCGCTACGAGCAGGGCTCCCGCATCAAGGCCGTCATTACCGAGGTTCGCAGCGGGACGAAGGGACCGCAGGTGATCCTCTCGCGCCGCGACTCGGAGCTGATCCGGACGCTGTTCGAGCTCGAGGTCCCGGAGATCGCGGACGGCCTGGTCGAGATCCGCGCCGTCGCCCGAGAGCCCGGGTACCGCTCGAAGATCGCCGTCGAGTCGCACGCCCAGGGCGTCGACCCGGTCGGCGCCTGCGTCGGCCCGCGCGGCTCGCGCGTGCGCATGGTCGTCTCCGAGCTCCGCGGCGAAAAGATCGACATCATCCCCTGGAATCCGGAGCCCGCGCGTTTCGTCGCCAAGGCGTTGTCGCCGGCCCGCGTGCGCGAGGTCTACCTGGACGACGATGCGCGCGACGCGACCGTCGTCGTGCCCGACGACCAGCTCGCGCTCGCGATCGGCAAGGAGGGCATGAACGCCCGCCTCGCAGCGCGCCTCACCGGCTGGAAGGTCGACATCAAGTCCGACACCGAGTTCGCGACCGAGGAGGCCGAGGCGGCCTTCGCGGGCGAGGGCGACGAGGGCGACACCGAGTTCACCGGCCGCTGCGCCGCGGTGCTTTCGACCGGCAAGCGCTGCCCGAACGCGGCCCTCCCGGGCTCGCGCTACTGCGGCGTCCCCGCTCACCAGGAGCTCGCGCTCCGCGGCGACGTGCAGGAGGACGAAGAGCCGATCGTCCAGGAGGCCGAGCCGGAGCTCGAGGCCGAGGCAGATTCCAGTCCGCCCGAGGCGGAGAGCATCGGGCCCGACAGCGTCGAGCCGGTCAGCGCGGAGGAGGAACTCGAGAGCGAGGCGCCCGCGGACGCGGTTGCGACGGAAGATCCGAGCGCAACGGCAGTGCTGAAGGACGAGGGCGAGATCGAGTTCGACGCCCCGCATCCGCAACAGGCACCGCCCGAGAAGGAGTCGATCCCGGTCGAGCCGCTCGACGAGGCCAAGCCGGCCGAGGAAGGGGCCGACAGCGCTGCGTGAGCGAGCCGATCAGAACCTGCGCGGGCTGCGGACGCAAGGCGCCGCAGGCCGAGCTGCTGCGGTTCGTCGCGATCGGAGGCTCGCTGACGCACGCGCCAAAAGGCCCTGGCCGCGGCGTCTACACCTGTCGCAGGCGCTCGTGCTTCGAACGAGCGCTGGACCGGCGTGCGTTCAACCGCACCCTGAGGCAGACGGTGCAGGTCGATCAGGAACTGACACGTCTCTACACTTGAGCCCGAATGGCTGACCGTCCGAACAAGCCCAACCGCCCGATCCGGCCCCGCCAGGGGGCTCCGGCGGGCCGCCGCAAGCGTCGTGTCGTGATCGACACCGGCGCCGCGCGCCCGCGCCAGGACGGCAGGCAGCGCC
>JBEVNN010000127.1:0-15687 GCA_040508095.1 Gaiellaceae bacterium | reverse complement strand
GGCAGCGGCTGCAGCGGGAAGCGCGGCTCCATTCCGGCCGAGTCTGCGCCGACGTCCGACAGGCCGTGGTAGAGGGCGGCCGCGCGGTCATCCGGCGCGAGCCTAGGCACGAGGTTCATCAGGCAGCTGAGCGTGGTCAGGCCACGGAACCAGCCGCCGCCGCGGCGCCGCACGCCGAAGTCGAGGCCGGCCCGAAAAGGGTCCGCGCCGGTTGGGTCAGCCTCCGTCAGGACGATCGCCGCCTTCGCGACCACGAGCGAGATGTCGCGCTCGAGCCCGACCTGCAAGCGCGCGCGCTGGTGGTCGACGGGATCGCGACGCGGCGTCACGTCCACGTAGATCTCCCCGCCGTCGAGCTCGACCGGGAAGCGGCGCAGCTCGTCGGCCCACTGGTCGAACGTGCCGCCGCTGCAGAGGTCGAAGCGCGCGTGGTGCCAGTGGCAGGTGAGGATCCCGTCCGCGACCGACCCGCGGTGGAGCGGGAAGCCCATGTGCGGGCAGCGGTTGTCGATGGCGTGAACCTCGCCGCCTTCGTGCAGCAGGCAGATCGTGTGGCCTTCGACGCCGACGACGAGCCGGCCCTTCTCCTCGAGGTCCTGCAACGACGCCGCCCGCAGGCGCTGCGGTGCATCAACAACCGTCATTCGGATCGCCTCCACCAGTAGCGGGGACCTTGCCGCACACACCCTAGAACCTCAACTATGGTTCAAGTCAAGTGGCCGCTGAGCTGTTCATCGGAGAAGTCGCAGCCCGCAGTGGCGTCGCGCCCTCGGCACTCCGCTTCTACGAGCGGCGCGGGCTCATCACGGCGAGCCGGACCGACGGGAACCAGCGCCGCTACGAACGCGCCGTGCTGCGACGGCTCGCGTTCATCCAGGCCGGACGAGCCGCCGGGATCTCGCTCGCGGCGATCCAGGCGTCGCTCGACAGCCTGCCCACCCGGCGCATCCCGGACCGGGAGGACTGGGAGCGCCTGTCGAACAGCTGGCGGACCGACCTCGACGTCCGCATCGCAACGCTGGAGGCGCTTCGCGACCGGCTCACGACCTGCATCGGCTGCGGCTGCCTCTCGATCGACCGCTGCGACCTGCTGAACCCGGACGACGAGGCCGCCGCCGAGGGCGCCGGCGCCCACTACCTCACGGCGGAAGGCCCTCGCGGCTAGGGCAGCACCGGGCTCACAGCAGCAAGCCCATCTCGATCGCGTCCCAGAGCTCGCCGCTCGCTCGCCGATAATGCTTGACTCGGCGACCCTCGTCGATGAAACCGAACTTCCGGTAGAGGGCGATCCCCGCAGCGTTGTGCGGAAAGACGCTCAGGCTCAGCTTGTGCAGGCCGCGCTCGCGTGACCACTCGATCGCGGCCGCGAGGAGCGCCGAGCCGACGCCGTGTCCCCGCCACTCACGCGCAACCGCCATCCCGATCTCGCCGAACCCGAACCGGCTCACGTGGACGTCGAGGGACCCGACGAGCTCGCCGTCCGCAACGGCGACGACCGTTCCCTCGAGCCACCACTTCGCTGCCCATACCTCGATGTCCACGGGCGGCTCGGTCGCGATTCCGTCCCGCTCCTCGGCGACCGCTGCGAACAGCTCCGCGAGCCCACGGCGGTCCTCCTCGACCGCCGCACGGATCTCGACCTGCTCGGCGATCAGGCGCCCGGGCTCGGAAGCGCGACGTGCTCCTCGCGCTCCGCGGCCTCGATCTGGATGTGCGGCAGCCACTCGAGCCAGGTCGGGAGGTACCAGTTCCACTTGCCGAGCAAGACCATGGCGGCCGGCAGCAGCACCGAGCGGATGATCGTCGCGTCGATCAGTAGCGCGACAGCGATACCGAAGCCCATCTGCTGGAACATCACGAGGTCGCCCATCGCGAAGCCGCTGAAGACCGCGACGATGATCAGCGCCGCGCCGGTGATCAGCCTCGCGGTCGAGGAGACGCCCCACTCGACGGCTTCCCGGGTCGAGCCGCTCATGTCGTACCGCTCCTTGATCCGGCTGAGCAGGAAGACCTGGTAGTCCATCGAGAGCCCGAACAGCACGGAGAAGAGGAAGAGCGGCACCCAGGCGTCGATCGCGTCCACGCGCTGGAAGCCGAACAGGCCGCTGCCGATCCCGTGGAGGAAGACGAGCACGACGAGGCCGTACGCCGCCCCGACCGAGAGCAGGTTCAGCGCCATCGACGTCGCGGCAACGACGATCGAGCGGAACGCGATGGTCAGCAGGATGAAGCTGAGCCCGAGCACGAACGCGAACACCGGCGGCAGCCACGCGTTCATCGCGTCGATGTAGTCGACGTTGTCGGCCGTATCGCCGCCCACGAGCACCTGGGCGTCCGTCCCCAGGAAGGCCTCCGGGATGGTCGTCGAGCGCAGGTGGCGGATCGCGTCGAGCGCCTGCTCGCCCGTCTTGTCGCCGCCGACCTCGACGCCGATCGCCGCAACACCGTTCCCGAAGCGAAGGTCGCTGCGCCCGAAGGCGGAGTCGCGCGCCAGATCCGCCCGCAACCTTGCGATCGCCGCCCGCACCTGCGGTGAGTGCATGTCGCCGCTGATCGTGATCAGCGCCGGGCTCGAGCTGGCCTGCGGGAAGTCGCGCTCGAGCGCCTCGAATCCCTGCTTGGCCCCGAGCCTGTCGGGGAGCGTGCTCACGCCGCTCGCACCGAGCTTCAAGCCGATCGTCGGAATCGCCAGTGCGAGCAGCAACGCCGAGAAGGTCACGAGGTAGATCACGGGCCGCCGCATCACGGCGCGCACCACCCCACCCCAGAACCGCCCCTCCCCGCCGCTGCCGATGCTGCGCCCCACGTATGGCAGCCGCAGCGCGTTGACGCGGTCGCCGAGCAGCCCGAGCAGCGCAGGCAACAGGGTCAGCGCCGCGAGCACGGAGACGATCCCGACCGCGATCGCCGCCACGGCGAGGCTCTTCATGATGTTCGAAGGCACGAGCAGCATGCCGGTCAGCGCGATCACGAACACCGAGCCGCTGAACAGCACGGCGCGGCTCGCCGTCGCGCTCGCGGCGGCGATGGAGTCGAGCTCGGCCAGGCCGCCGGCCCGCTCCTCCCGGTAGCGGGAGACGACGAACAGCGAGTAGTCGATCCCGAGCGCGAGGCCCATTCCCGTGAGCATGTTCACGAAGAAGACCGAGAGCGAGAACGCGGCCGCGATTGGAGCGCAAAGCCCGAGCGCCACGACGATCGCGACGAATGCCATCCCGAGCGGGATCACCCCGGCGACGACTGCCCCGAAGACGAGCAGCAAGATGATCAATGCGGCCGGTAGCCCGAACTTCAGCTCGCCCGACTCGAGGTCGTGCTGCGAGACCTCGTTGAAGTCGTGGTCGAGCGTCCCCTCGCCGGTCATCGCGACCTGAAAGCCGTCCTGCCCGTCGGCGCGCTCGATGACAGGGAGCAGCTTGTCGACGTCCGCCTTCCGCTGGATCCCGATCAGCACCGCGTGGTCGTCCTTCGAGACGGCGAGCACCCGCTCGCGGAAGACGACGCCGGTGGCCCGGGCCTGCGCGAGCAGCCGCGCCCCGAACTGCCGGAAGGCCGGCTCGCGTGCGGTCAGCGTCGCCGAGCGCACGACAACCAGCTCGTCAACCGCGTTCTTGTCCGCCGGGAAGCGCGAGAAGAACAGCCGCTCCGCCCGCGTCGACTCCGGGCTCCCGGTGACGTGTCCCTCCGTCGTCAGGTTCCCGGGCAGCAGCGTGGCGGCGAGCACCAGCGCCACAACGATCGCCCCGACCCAGGCGAGGATCGCCCGCCACGGATGACGGCTCGACGCCCGCCCCAGGCGCTCGGTCACACCCACGCAAGCAGTATGCGCAACGCCGCGCTGCCGTTGGCAAATCGACGTCACTAGATATTTGTCATGATCGCCCCCGGTCGAATGCGCTAGGCGTTCGTCCGCAGCCCTCCGGCCAAAATCTAAGGGGTGTGTTTCGGGGAGGCGGTCTTCGGGCCGCGTCCCCGCCTCTCTCAGACGGGTCAGGCCAACTCGACGCTGTCGCCGACGCGGACCCGGCCGGGCTGCGCGACTGCCGCATGGACTCCGAACGGCAGCGGCTCGGTCGTCTCGATGACTCCGCGATAAACCGCGAGCGCTTTCAGCGTGTCGACGTCGGGCGCACCCGTGTCGGGGTTCTGCGTCGTCACCGCACAGCGGCCGACGTTCCCATTCGGCACGACGACCGCCTCGCCGAGCCGGACGCGACGGCCGAGCCACTCGTCTTCCTCGTGCTCGCCGAGCCCGTCGATGCCGAAGTTCATGCGGAAGCGCCGCTCGTCGACCTCGTCCACGCCGAGGATCCGCGCAAGCGCGTGCAGAGAACCGGTCCCGAGCAGCGTCGCGGCGCCGCCGCGCAGGCGATCCGGCGCCGGCCCGGAAGCCCAGACGAGCCGAAGGTCGCGGCCGGCGAAGTCGGAGATCGCTTCGCTCCACGGTCCGTCGACGACGCGGGCCTCAACGGTTGCACCCCAGAACCGCGCGCCCAGCGAGCCGTTGAAGCCGACTTCGTCGGAGACCGTCGTGCCATCGGGAAACGCGAGCGTCAACAGGCCCGCTTCGCGGTCGTGGCGCGGGACGATCTGCTGGAGGACGCCGAGCCCCTTGCTGTTCACGAGCCGGTCGTTCTCGTCCACGAGGAAGAACTCCCGATCTCCGGTGATCCCGGCCTCGGTCAGCTCGCAGTGGTCGAGCTGCCGGACTGCGAGGCCCTTGACCGGGCAGTGAGAGATCCAGGCGACGCGGAGAGGCACCCGGCCAAAGCTACCCCGGCTTTCCCTCAGGCGGGGCGGGCTCGTCCTCGTACACCCGCTCGCCGCGGTGAAGGCGACGCGCGATGTCATACGTCTGATGCTGCGACCGCGGCGTGGGCGCGTGCGCGGCGAGGTAGCGCGCAGCAGCGATCAGCGGGAGGCCTTCCTCACCGGTCCCCCGCAGCAGCTCATGCTGGCGCACGCCCGCCTCCACGCACTGGATCGTGTGGAAGTCCCGGTCCTCGCGGAGTAGGCAGCCGACGAGCGCGGCCACCAGCTGGTCGGGAACCCCGCCCGCGCCGAGATAGGACGCGACGAGCTGGCCCGCCTCTTCCACGGACTGCTGGCGATCGAGGAGCACGGGCAGCTCGGCCAGCAGCGCGTCCGGGTCGGCGCCCTCGTCCGGGACGGGCAGGCGCGCAGCCGGCACGTTCAGGAAGCGGTCGAGGTGGACGCTGATCGCCGCGTCCAAGGCGCCGCGCAGCAGCGCGCGCGAGGGCAGGCGGCGCAGGCCCTGCTCCACCGCGTTCGCGAAGGAGAACGTGTGCAGCGCCGTGTCCCAGTCCTGGAACTCGTTGCTCGTCGGGAAGCGGGCGATCCGCGTCGCAGCCGCGAAGCTCACCGCCGAGCCGACATCCACCGCGCCCGCGCCTTCGTGCAGCGCGACCAGCACCGCCTCCACGATCTCCGACGCCTCCTCGCTGGTGAGGACGACGTCGACGAGCTCGTTCCGGCCACCCCACTCCCCGGTGGGTGCGGGCGTCGGAAGTCGCTCGAACGCATCCTCGAGCAGCGCGACGAGGTCGGCCGGGTAGCGCCACGCGCTCGCCTCCTCCATCCGCTCCGCGAATGCGAGCTGCGGCGGGAGGGCCGTCAGCACCGCCTCTGCCCGGTGCCACCCCGCCGTGTCCAGCGCCTCGCACGCCTTGTTCACGAAGTCGAGCGTGTGGCCGCCGTCGAGGTAGCGGTGATCGGTCGCGGCCGTGAAGAGCACGTCCGCGAGGTCCTCCGGCGCGCCGCCCGCCCGCACCGCGGAGACGAGCACCCGCTCGGCGCCCTCGGCGTCCCGGACCTCGATGCACTGGCGGAACCAGCGGCCGAGCCGCACCGGCCCAGCCGACACCAGGCCCGAGAGCGGGTCGAGCGGGAACCGGGGCAGCTCGCCGGCCGAGTCGGCGGCGACGTCGGCGACGCCGTGGTAGAGGGCGGCCGCGCGCTCGTTCACGTCGACCCGCGGAGCCAGGTTCATCAGGCACGTGAGCGTGGTGAGCCCGCGGAACCAGCCGCCGCCGCGGCGCAGTGCGCCGAACTCGAGGCCTGCGCAGAACGGCTGCACGCACCTCGGGTCGTGGTCGACCAGCGCGACCGTCGACTTCGCCAGCACGAGCGGGATGTCGTGCCGCAGCCCGTCGTAGAGCCGCTGCCGCTGATGGCCGACCGGATCCTCCGGCGGCGTCAGGTCGACGAAGACGTCGTCTCCTTCGACCTCGACCGGGAAGCAGCGCAGGTCGTCGGCCCACTGGTCGAGCGTGCCGCCGCTGCAAAGGTCGAAGCGCGCGTGGTGCCAGTGGCACGTGATGATCCCGTCCTCCACCGACCCGCGGTGCAGCGGGAACCCCATGTGCGGGCAGCGGTTGTCGACCGCGTGCACCTCGCCGCCCTCGGCGATCAGGCAAACCGTGTTTCCGTCGAGGGCGACGACCAGCCGCCCCGCCGCCTCGACCTCGGCAACCGAGGCCGCGCGCACGCGACGAGGGGTCTCGACCGCCACGAGTCAACCCTACGCCCGTCATAGGCTTGTCGTATGGCGGAGGTGCGGCTTGATCCGTGGGGCGAAGGCGACCTCCCGCTCCTGCGCAGGCTCATGGGCGACCCCGCCATGACCGAGCACCTCGGCGGCCCCGAAAGCGAGGAGAAGCTCGTCAAGCGCCAGGCCCGCTACGAACGCGTGGGCGAGCCCGGCGCCGGCCGGATGTTCAAGCTCGTCGACGCAGGCACGGGCGAGGCCATGGGCTCCGTCGGCTACTGGGAGAAGGACTGGGGCGGCGGAACCGTCTACGAGACCGGCTGGTCGGTCCTGCCCGAGTTCCAGGGACGTGGCGTGGCGGTCGCGGGAACGCGCCTGGTGATCGACGCGGCCCGCGACGAGCGCAGGCACCGGTACCTGCACGCGTTCCCGTCGGTCGAGAACGCTCCGTCGAACGCCATCTGCCGCAAGCTCGGGTTCGAGCTGATGGGCGAGTTCGACTTCGAGTACCCGCCCGGCCGTCCGATGCGCTGCAACGACTGGCGCCTGGAGCTCGGCTAGAGCCAGATACGCGCCGTGAAGCCGTCCGGCGCCGCGAAGAACTCCAGCCGCCACGTCAGCTGGCGCGCGACCCAAAGGCCGCGGCCGACGCCCGGTCGGGGAGCGAGGTAGCCCGCTGTGGGGTCGTCGAAGCCCTCGCCGCGGTCGACGACCTCGCAGACGAACCGCCCGTCCGCGTGCCCCACCCGGACATCCGCCACCCCGCCGCCGTGCTCGATCGCGTTCTCGGCGATCTCCGTGGCGGCGAGGAGCATGTCGAGCACCGTTGCATCCGAGACCTTCTCGGCCGCCAGCACGCGGGCGAGCCCATCCCGGAACTCCTCCAGGTCGCGGCCAAAGCCGATCGACCGCAGGCCCGAGAGCGGTCTCGGCTCAGGCGTGAGCTCACCCAGCAGTTCGTCCGGGTCCTCGAACCGGTCGCTCGTGTGCCAGGCGTCGCCGGCATGCACTTCGGGGTGCGTCCGCCAGACGCCGTCGATGATCGGGTCAGGCGTCCCGTTCGCGTTGTAGGTGCACACCACCCACGCCGGCAAATGTTCGAAGGAGCGGTTGAAGACCGCCTCGTACGCCGTCCAGAGGTCCCACTCGGCGGGATCGAGGCCGAACTGCACGTCGGCGATACCACGCAGCGACGGGCTCTTCCCGAGCTGTTCCACGTACACCTGGTGATAGGACGCAAGCGTTCGCGCCGGCCGCGTGTACGCCGAGCTGACGTCGACGAACGTGACGTGCGCCGCGTCCGACCCGAGCGCCTCGCGCATCATCGCGAGCCCGGGCCTGGTGTGGGCGACGATCGCCCCTTCACCCACCTCGAGGCCTTCACTGAGGAACGGCACCGCGAATTCCCGGTACGCGTCCTGGCTCTCGTAGAGCAAGGCGCCATGGCGCCCCCGGTCCTCAGAGCTCATCTCCATCGGTTCACTATGTAATCTAATAAGCCGCGGCCGGCCGGATTCAAACGTTCGCCCGCACCGGCGCGGCCCGCGATATCCGCTCACGCAGCTTCTGTAGCGCGCCGACCTCGATCTGACGTGCCCGCTCGGCAGTCAGACCGAGCCTCCCGCCGATCTGGCTCAGGGTCTGCACCGGCTCACCAAGCCCGTAGTGCGCCCGGAGCACGCGCCGTTCGCGTGCGTCGAGCTCATCTGCGAGGTCACGCACCTCGTCGATCTCGATCTCGTCGAGCACCTGCTCGTACTCGCGTTCGGCAACGGGATCGACGATCGTGTCACCCACCGTCGCGACGGCTTCGGCCGCACCGTCCAACGGCTCCTCGAGCGCGCGCGGCCGCCGTTGGGTGGCCTGCAGGCTCTCGATCTGCGTCCGGGTCAGCCCCGTGGCGCGGCTCAGCTCTCCGTCCGTCGGCTCGCTGCCGTGAGCCTGCAGGTATTCGCTGCGCGCCCTTCCGAGCAGGGCCAGGCCTCGAACCGCGCGATCCGACAGCGCGACGGGCCGGGCCAGCTCGGCCACCAGCTCCTGCATCGACTTGCGCACCCAGAACGAGGCGTACGCCCAGAAGGGCGTTTCCAGGCTGGTGTCATACCGACGCGCCGCGAACAACAGGCCTGCCACCCCCTCCTGGACGAGCTCCTGTCGCTCGACCCTGACGGCGGTCGGGAAGTGCGCGGCGACCCCGACGATCGCCGGCAGGAACGCCTCCACCAGCTTGCGCGAGGCGTCGGCGTCGCCGGCCTCTGCACCGATCACGAGATCGTGCTCCTGCCGCGGCGTCAGCCGATCCGAAGGCACCCACCCTCCCCAGGTCGCGGAGCCTGATCGGATTCTCGCAGTTTGGGTTCGACCGCGACCGGCTTATTGAGGTTGGAGCCCCACCCCCCACCGCGACGGAGGTCGACACGGCAGCGAGGGAAAGAGCTACCGAGATCCACTCCTTCGATTTTGGGTGCCGCAGGAGGAGCTGGAGGACCTCCGTCGCCGCTTTGCGGAGCAGGCCCATCCGAACAGCTGAGGAGGTCCGATGAGCACCGCCGAAACTGCAACCGAGACCCGGCACTTCTACTTCGAGCTTCCGGACGAGCAGATCGCCGACCTGCGCCGTCGCATCGCGGCGACGCGCTGGCCCAGCAAGGAGCTCGTCGACGATCGCTCGCAGGGCGTCCAGCTGGCGACCCTGCAAGAGCTCGCGCGCTACTGGGCGAGCGACTACGACTTCGGGAAGCTCGAGGAGCGGCTGAACACGCTGCCCCAGTTCACGACCGAGATCGACGGGGTCGAGACCCATTTCATCCACGTGCGCTCGAAGCACGAGGACGCGCTGCCGCTGATCATGACCCACGGCTGGCCCGGCTCGGTGATCGAGCTGCTCGAGACCGTCGACCCGCTCACCGACCCGACCGCGCAGGGCGGTGCCGCCCAGGACGCGTTCCACCTGGTGCTGCCGTCCCTCCCTGGCTACGGCTTCTCGGGCGAGCCCACAGAGATCGGCTGGGGCCCCGCCCGAACCGCGCAGGCCTGGGCGGAGCTGATGCACCGCCTCGGCTATTCCCGCTACGTCGCGCAGGGCGGCGACGTCGGCGCCTCCATCACCGACGCGATGGGCCGCCAGGCACCCGAGGGACTGATCGGAATCCACACGAACCTGCTCGTCACGGCACTGGGCGCCCCCGGGCCGACGGAGACCGAGGAGGAGAAGGCGGCCGCCGCGGAGCTCACCTCGTTCCGCCAGACCGGCTTCGGCTACTTCCTCGAGCAGGCCACACGGCCGCAGACGATCGGCTACGCCCTGTTGGACTCACCGGTCGCGCTGGCGGCCTGGATGCTCGATCACGACACCGACAGCTACTACAAGATCTCCCATGCCTTTGTGGACGGCCAGCCCACGGGCAATCTCACCAGGGACCACATCCTCGACAACATCACGGTCTACTGGCTGACGGGCACCGGGGCCTCGGCGGCGCGCTCGTACTGGGAGAGCGGCCAAGCCCAGGCCGCAGCCGCGGCCTCGGGACAGGCTCCTCCGCAGGTCTCGCTCCCGGTCGGCTTCACCGCCTTCCCCGACGAGATCTTCGTCGCCCCGCGCAGCTGGGTCGAGAACGGCTATCCCACCCTCACCTACTTCAACCAGGTCGACAGGGGCGGGCACTTCGCGGCCTGGGAAGAGCCCGAGCTCTTTTCCGAAGAGGTGCGAGCGGCTTTCAGGTCCGTGCGATAAAACGCCACCTCGAAAAGACGGTGTCACATGCTTGATTGGGAACGGAACTGGCGCGGCGCCGGCGTCGCGTTCGTCGTCTTGACCATCGTCGCGTTCTTCGTCTACGGCGATCAGCCGAAGCTCGGCGCGTCGCCCGGCGAGCTCCTCTCGTTCTTCCACGGCGACCGCACCCGGATCCTGATCGCCACCGTCATCTTCTGCTTCGCCTTCCTGGAACTGCTCTGGTTCGGAGCGGCGCTCTCGAGCGTGCTCCGTGATGCCGGCCTGGCCGGCTGGGGCGCCGCGGCGACGGCCTCCAGCGCAGCGCTGGGAGCCATCTTGTTCCTGCGCATGGCGGTGCGGGCGGGGCTCGCGCTCTCGATCGCGGATCTCGGCCACCTCCAGGTGACGTCCGGGCTCGCCGATTTCGCATTTGCACTGACGGTGATCTCGTGCTTCCCGGCCGCGATGTTCGTCATGTCCGGGGCGTTCGGGCTCTCGCGCGCCGGAATCAACTCGAAGCGGTTCTTCTGGGTGGGTGTAGCGGCGGTCGTGCTCGTCCTGCTCGGTGGCACGACCTGGGCCAGCGATGGCTTCTGGGCCCCGGACGGTGCCTATGCCCTCATCGCGCAGATCGTCCTGTTTGCGTGGATCGCGGTGCTCAGCGGCTTCCTCGCGATGAGGAGTCCCTCAACTGCGCCCGAGCGAGCCGCGGTGCATGCGGCATGAGCTCCAGCGTCGACACCGCCACCGAGATCCGGGCTTTTCGCGTCGAGATACCGGAGGAGCAGATCGACGACCTGCGCGGTCGCATCGGGGCGACCCGCTGGCCGAGCAAGGAGCTCGTCGACGACCGGTCGCAGGGCGTCCAGCTGGCGACGCTGAAGGCACTCGCGGACTACTGGACGGGCGACTACGACTTCGGGCGCGTGGCGGAGCGGCTCAACGCGGTTCCACAGTTCACGACCGAGATCGACGGCGTGGAGATCCACTTCATCCACGTCCGATCGCAGCACGAGGGCGCGCTGCCGCTGATCATGACCCACGGCTGGCCCGGCTCCGTGATCGAGCTGCTCGAGACCGTCGGCCCGCTGACCGACCCCACCTCGCACGGCGGCCGGCCGGAGGACGCGTTCCACCTGGTGCTCCCGTCCATCCCCGGCTACGGCTACTCCGGCGAGCCGACCGAGATCGGGTGGTACTCCGGTCGTGTCGCGCAGGCCTGGGCGGAGCTGATGCAGCGCCTGGGCTACACACGCTACGTCGCGCAAGGCGGCGACCAGGGTGCCGCCGTCACGGACGACATGGCGCGCCAGGCACCCGAAGGGCTGATCGGCGTCCACCTGAATCTGCTCAGGACCGCGCTCGGCAGCACCGCCGGCCTGCCGACGGAGTCCGAGCAGGAACGCGCGGCCCTCGAAGCCGTCACCACGTTCAGGACGAGCGGCTTCGGCTACTTCCTCGAGCAGTCCACGCGGCCGCAGACGATCGGCTACGCGCTGCTGGACTCCCCCGTCGCCCTGGCCGGGTGGATGATCGACCACGACACCGACAGCTACTACAAGATCTCGCGCGCGTTCGTCGACGGCCAGCCCGTGGGTGGTCTCACCCGCGACCACATCCTCGACAACATCACGCTGTACTGGCTGACGGCCACAGGAGCCTCGGCGGCGCGGTCGTACTGGGAGGGCGGACGGGCGGCGGCGCTCGCCGCCAGCCAGACTCCTCCCGCCGTCACGATCCCGGTCGGCTTCACCACGTTCCCCGGCGAGATCTTCCGGGCGCCGCGCAGCTGGGTCGAGAAGTCGTATCCCAACGTCGTCTACTTCAACGAGGCAGAGAGGGGCGGGCACTTTGCGGCCTGGGAGGAGCCGGAGCTCTTCTCGAAGGAGCTTCGCGCCGCGTTCGGGTCACTTCGCAACGGGAGGTCGACATGAGCACCACCGTCGAGACCACAACCGAGATCCGGCCGTTCCACGCCGAGATTCCGCAGCAGGAGGTCGACGACTTGCGCCGGCGGCTGGCCGCGACGCGCTGGCCCGACAAGGAGACGGTCGGCGACGCGTCGCAGGGCGTGCCGTTGGCGAAGCTCAAGGGACTCGTCGACTACTGGGCGACCGACTACGACTGGCGCAAGGCGGAGGCGAAGCTCAACGCGCTGCCGCAGTTCGTGACCGAGATCGACGGGCTGGACATCCACTTCATCCACGCGCGGTCGAGCCACGACGACGCCCTGCCGGTGATCATCACGCACGGCTGGCCAGGCTCCGTCTTCGAGCTCCTGAAGATCATCGAGCCGCTGACCGAGCCGGCTGACGGCGCGGACGCGTTCCACGTGGTCATCCCCTCGCTGCCCGGCTACGGCTTCTCAGGGCGGCCGGAGGCGCCCGGGTGGAACCCCGATCGGATCGCGCGCGCCTGGGACGCGCTCATGCAGCGCCTCGGCCACGGCGAGTACGTGGCGCAGGGAGGCGACTGGGGCGCGGTCATCACGGAGACGATGGGCCGACAGGCGCCTGAGGGGCTGCGCGGGATTCACGTCAACCTGCCGGCGAGCGTGCCGGCCGACGTGGAAGCCGCGCTCGCCGGCAGCGGGCCCGTGCCGGAGATGACCGACGAGGAGCGCGCCGTCTTCGACGGCCTCGCCGCCTCCCGCAAGAGCGGGTTCCTCGGGTACTTCGTGGCGCTGACCGCGCGCCCGCAGGCGGTCGGCTACGGGGTGACCGACTCGCCGGCCGGCCTGGCCGCGTTGTTCTTCTGGCACCCGGGTTTCGCGACCTGGTCGTTCGGCGCCGATCCGAACGACCCCAAGTCGAAGGACGAGGTGCTCGACGACATCTCGCTCTACTGGCTGACGAACACCGCGGCCTCGTCGGGGAGGCTTTACTGGGAGCACGGCGGAGCGTTCCCGACGAGCGCGACCGCGATGAAGGTCGCTGAGATCACCATCCCCGTCGGCGTCACGGTGTTCGAAGAGGACAGCTTCCGGCCGCCCGAGTCGTGGACGCGGCGTGCCTACCCGACCCTGACCTACTTCAACAAGGTCGAGCGGGGCGGCCACTTCGCCGCCTGGGAGCAGCCGGACCTCTTCTCGGCCGAGGTCCGGGCCGCCTTCAGATCCCTGCGCTAGGTCGTGAGAAGGTAGACGTCATGAGTTCGGTCGACACCGCTCTTCAGCCCCCGGTCGCGCGCGACCAGGCTCGCGCGCTCTTCGGCCAGACGATGGGCCTCGTTGCGGTCACCTGCGGCTTCTTCGCACTTGGTGCGTACCTCGGCCGAGACCTGTCTTACGGCTGGGGCCTCGTCCTGTTCATCGCGAGCTTCGGACTTCTGATCGGGATCAACTTCGCCGTGCGACGGTCGGAGCAGCTGGCAATTGGCTTGCTCTTCGGCTTCGGCGTCGTGATCGGGTTGGCGACCGCGCCGACGATCGCCTACTACGCCTCGACGAACCCGCAGTCGGTGTGGCAGGCGGGCGGGGCGACCGCGCTGTTCATCGCCGGCTTCGGCGCGGCCGGCTACGCGACGCGCCGGGACCTCTCCGGACTGGCCCGCGTGTGCTTCTGGGCGCTCCTCGCGCTGATCGTCTTCGGGATCGTGGCCATCTTCGTGCAGATCCCGAACAGCGCCTTGATCTACTCGATCGTCGGCCTGGTGATCTTCGCCGGCTTCACGATGTACGACTTCCAGCGGTTGAGGCGGACGCAGGACATCCGCGCCGCGCCCCTGCTCGCCGCCTCGATCTTCCTCGACGTCCTCAACGTCTTCCTGCTCCTGCTCTCGCTGTTCAACCGTGACTAGTCGGATGAGCGCTCGAATGGTCCCGGTGGCGACGTTCGGTACCCGCTCCGAGGCGGAGATCGTCCAGGGGCTGCTCGCGTCGGCGGGGATCGACGCATCGATCTCGGCGGACGACGCCGGAGGCGCGTACCCGTTCGTGTTGTCGGGCGGGGCGCAGTTGCTGGTCGACGAGAACGACGTCGAGGCCGCAACCCAGGTGCTGGCCAGTGAAACAGACAAATCTTGAGGAAGGAGCTCGCATGTCGACCGACGATGCGCAACCGACCGTAGTCCTCGTCCACGGCGCCTTCGCCGATGCCTCGAGCTGGAACGGCGTCATCGAACGACTGCAGGCGCAGGGCCTGGAGGTCACGGCGCCGGCGATTCCGCTGCGAGGGATCTCGATCGACTCCGCCTACACCGCGAGCGTGCTCGAGCAGATCCCGGGGCCCGTGCTCCTCGTCGGCCACTCCTACGGCGGCGCGGTGATCACGAATGCCGCGGCGAAGGCCGGCAACGTCATCGGCCTCGTCTTCGTCGCCGCCTTCGCCCCCGACGAGGGCGAGCGGCTCGGGGAGGTGACACCGGAGTCGCGCGATAGCGTCTTGAACAGCGCGCTCGCCCCGCACCATTACCCGGCCCCGAACGGCGGCGAGCCGGCAGTCGAGTTCGGAATCGACCCCGCGAAGTTCCATGACGCCTTCGCGGCAGACCTCCCGGCCGAGCAGACGGACGTGATGGCGGCGACGCAAAGGCCCATCGCCGAGCTCGCGTTCTCGGAGCCGACCGGCCCAGCGGCCTGGAAGCAGCTGCCGTCGTGGGCCGTCGTCGCCACCGGCGACAAGGCTGCGGGAGCCGACCTCGTCCGTTCGATGGCGCAGCGGGCCGGGGCGACCATCACCGAGGTCGAGGGCTCGCACGTGATCATGGTCTCGCAGCCCCAGGCCGTGACCGACGTGATCCTGGATGCGGTTGCGGCGGTCCCGGTTACCGCGTGAGCCTGTTCAGCCGCCATCGCAGCTACCCGTTGCCGGTCGAGGGCAACCTGGCCGGCTTCGACGGGGCGACCGGCTGGCTCAACTCTCCGCAGCTCGCCCCGGAAGACCTGCGGGGCAAGGTCGTCCTCGTCGACTTCTGGACCTACACCTGCATCAACTGGCTCCGCACCCTCGCGTACGTGCGCGCGTGGGCAGAGAAGTACGAGAGCGACGGCCTGGTCGTGGTCGGCGTCCATACGCCCGAGTTCCCGTTCGAACGGGACGAGGAAAACGTGCGCTGGGCCGTCGAGGAGATGGCCGTCGGGTACCCGGTCGCGCTCGACCCCGACTACGCGGTCTGGCGTGCGTTCGCGAACCACTACTGGCCGGCCTCCTACTACGCCGATGCCGAGGGGCAAATCCGCCACCACCAGTTCGGCGAGGGCGGCTACGAGGAGTGCGAACGGGTGATCCAGATGCTGCTGGCCGAGGCGGGACGCGAGGACGTCGCCGACGACCTGGTCTCCGTCACCCCGCGGGGCTTCGAGGTGCAGGCCGACTGGGACAACCTGAGCTCGCCGGAGACCTACCTCGGCTACGAGCAGGCTCAGAACTTCGCCTCTCCCGGGTTCGCGGCCGACGAGCCCCGCACTTATCGCGTGCCGGAGCCGTTCAACCTGAACGAGTGGGCTCTGGAGGGGGATTGGACG
>JBEVNN010000109.1:0-3122 GCA_040508095.1 Gaiellaceae bacterium | reverse complement strand
AGCATCACCGCGACCGCCGTGACGGCGTAGGTCTCGAAGAGGTCGGCGGCCATGCCGGCGCAGTCGCCGACGTTGTCGCCGACGTTGTCGGCGATCACGGCCGGGTTGCGCGGGTCGTCCTCGGGGATGCCGGCTTCGATCTTGCCGACGAGGTCGGCGCCGACGTCCGCGGCCTTCGTGTAGATGCCCCCGCCGAGGCGGGCGAACACCGAGATCAGCGAGCCTCCGAACGCCAGGCCGACGAGGTCGTCGATGGCCGAGTCGGGCGAGTTGTCGAGCACCGCGGTGAGGAACCCGTAGTAGCCGGCGACCCCGAGCAGGCCGAGGCCGACGACGAGCAGGCCGGTGACCGAGCCGGCGCGGAAGGCGACGTTCAGCGCGGGCTTGAGGCCGTGCTTGGCGGCCTCCGCCGTACGCACGTTCGAGCGAACGGCGACGTTCATGCCGATGAAGCCCGCGGCAGCCGACAGCGTGGCGCCGATCAGGAAGCCCACGGCCGTGCCCCAGCCGAGCTTGTTGTAGAAGCCGAGCAGGAGGAAGGGCACGATCGCGACGATCGCGATCGTCGTGTACTGCCGCCGCAGGTAGGCCGCGGCGCCTTCCTGCACGGCGCGCCCGATCTCCTGCATCCTCTCGGTCCCCGCCGGCTGCGCAAGCAGCCAGTAGGTCAGCCCGATCCCGTAGGCGATCGCCACGCCCGAGCAGATCAGGGCGAAGAGCACCGCGTGGTCACTGAAGAAATCCATGTCCTCCTGCTCTCACAAAGTCGGCCACGCGGCGCTTGGCAGCGCGGTTGGGGGTATCACAAAGCCTGCGGTGCGGCAGGGTAACGGAAAGGGCTGACGATCGTGTGGGAAGGCGGCTAGAAACGTGCGCCGCGCAGCGCATTGGCGCAGAGGTGCTCCTCCGGCTGCGGCGGGATCTTCGGGACGACCGCGAAGAGCAGCTCGCGCAGGCGCTCGTTGTTCTCGTTGAAGACGGTCACGACTTGCTCGTGCGAGACGGGGTCGGTGCCCTCGACGCCGACGTCGTGGTCGGTGACCATCGAGATGTTCGCGTAGCAGAGCTCGAGCTCGCGTGCGAGAAAGCCTTCCGGGTACGCCGTCATGTTGATCACGTCCCAGCCGGCCTCCTGGAACCAGCGCGACTCGGCGCGCGTGGAGAAGCGTGGGCCCTGGATTGTGACGACCGTGCCGCCGTCCCCGACCGGGATCCCCAGTTCCCGCGCGGTCTCGACGAGCAGCGCGCGCAGGTCGGGGCAGTACGGGTCGGCGGCGGAGACGTGCGTCGTCTCTGGGCCGTCGTAGAAGGTGTCCTTGCGGGCGCTGGTGCGGTCGACGAACTGGTCGCAGACGACGAACTCGCCGAGCTGCAGCTCCGCCTTCAGTGCGCCCGAGGCGTTCGGCCCGATGATGCGGCGGACGCCGAGCTCCTTCATCCCCCACACGTTCGCCCGGTACGGGATCGCGTGCGGCGGCAGCTCGTGGTTGCGCCCGTGGCGGGGCAGGAACGCGACCCGCGCGCCGTCGATCTCGCCGACCACGTAGGGCGCCGAGGGCTTGCCGTAGGGCGTATCGAGCTCGACCTCCTCGACGTCCTCGAGGAACGAGTAGAACCCCGACCCGCCGAAGATGCCGACGTCTGCGCCCGCCATCGCGGCGCGGAGCCTAGCGACCGCGGCCGACCCAGAGCTTGATCTTCGCGCTATTGCCGAGCCGCTTCCCGGGGCCCGGGCTCTCCCGCATGACCTTGCCCTTCTTCTTCTTGGTCGACTTGACGTAGCGCACGTGGCCGACCTTGCAGTGCCGCTTCTTGATCGAGGCCCGCGCCTTCGCCAACTTCTTCCCGACCACGTTCGGCACGAGACACGGTGGCTTGAAGACCATGCTGCCGCAGCCGCCCAGCGCCTTGCAGGCGTTCAGACGGCCGCCGGTGGCGACCTTGCCGTGCAGCGAGCCGAGCGAGTCGACACCGCCGAGGACCCATGCCTTGAGTTTCGCGACCGTGAAGGACGGGTGCGCGGCCTTGACCAGCGCGGCCACTCCGGTGACGTGTGGAGTCGCCATCGAGGTGCCGCTGATCGCGTTGTAGTCCTCGCTCGAGGGCCGTAGGCAGCGCAGGGAAAGGTCGTCCACGTAACCGCCGTCCCCGACGGTGCCGTCGCTGTTCGCGATCAGGCGCAGGGACGGGTAGAACGCCGCCGCGCCGTCGTACGCGGATACGTCGGTCGAGAGGCCGGTGAACACACCGCCGGTCGAGCCCGACCAGCTGCTCCCGGTGAAGTTCGTTCCGTCGGACGACCCCAAGACCTGGAAGTAGTCGTGGCCCGGCTGCGTGTCGAGCCGCAGGCTGTAGAACAGCCGGCAGCCGCTGCGTCCCACGAGGCTCGCCATGGGTGTCGAGCGGTAGAGCCGGGTGTCGCTGCCGGGCTGGTAGGAACCCGCGGGCGAGTCGGCGGCGCTGTAGAGACCGCTCGCGGACGTCGCCGACTGGCCGAACGGCAACCCGGCCACCTGGTAGGCCGCCCAGCTCGCGAGCGACTCGAAGCCCTCGCCGGCTAGCGTGTCGTACGCCGGCCACGTGCTCTGGATTTCCAGTCCAGGAGCGGCGAGGTCGACGCTCTGGCCGTAGTTCGAGAAGCTTGCGAGCGCGTCGTTGGAGTCCGTCGCCGCGACGCAGATCACGTTGGGCAGGTTGTCCGGCGCCGCGCCGTAGTTGCAGGGGTAGTGCGGCACGCGGTCGTCGCTGAGGCCGTCGTTGCCGGCCGCGAACACGAAGAGCGTGTTCGGGCAGGAGGCGATCGCGTCGCGCATCGCAATCGAGTAGCTCGTCCCGCCGAGGCTCGCGTTCACGATGCTCGCGCCGTGCGTGCACGCGTACGCGAGCCCGGCCGTGACGTTGGCGTTCGAGCCGCTGCCGTTCCCGTCGAGCACCCGCACCGGCATGAGGCCGACCTGCCAGTTGACGCCCGCGACACCGCGGCCGTTGTTACCGCGCGCTCCGATCGTCCCCGCGACGTGCGTGCCGTGGCCGTTGAAGTCACGGGGGTCGCTGTCGCCCTGGACGAAGTCGTGGCCCGGGACGACGTTCGCGGAGAGGTCGAGGTGGTCGGTCGAGATCCC
>JBEVNN010000101.1:0-4272 GCA_040508095.1 Gaiellaceae bacterium | reverse complement strand
AGGGAGAGTGGCACGCGCAGGGTTCCCTTGACCCGGCCTCTGCGCGCCGGCCAGACCGTCAGGTGGCCCGCCGGGGCGAGCCAGCCGGTGGGGTAGAGGCCGCCGACGAAGAGCGCCATTCGCGGCGTTCCCTTGGGCCGCCAGAGCTCGTAGTCGGCCCCGCGCGCCACCATCTCCGCGCCCGTCAGCTGCGCCCGGACGGCGAAGTTCGAGATGGCGAGCGGGCCGCGCACGGTCTTCCCGCCGAGTACGAGCCGGCCGTCATCGGCCACCGTCACGTGGGGGTGGCCGAACGCGTCGATCGACGAGGCCTGGTCGAGGAACGCGAGCCGGGTCAGCGAGCGGTTCCAGAAGAGCTGTTCGTGCGCGCGGGCGTGGGGAGTGGCCGGGGTCTGGATCAGAGTTGTGTCCCCGACGCGGGCGTGGTCGACCCAGCGCGCGTCCGGTGGCAGGAAGGTCGAGCGCACGTTCGCGGCGACGCGGTGGTCGAACGAGACCGCGCCGACGGAGACGGCGCAGGAGGCGACGAGCGTCGCGCCCACGGCGACCCAGGCGAGCCGGGCGCGGAAGGCAGCGCCCGCGGCGAGGCAGGCGAGCGCGGCCGCGGCCAGGGCGATGAAGAGCGACCCGCCGCCGACGCCGACGGCCTTCTCCAGCCGGAAGACGCCCATCAGGAACGGCGAGTCCTGCTTCGCGTCGCTGACGGTGTAGCCGGAGAGCGGCACACGGGCGGAAAGCGCGATCAGTCCGACCGCGATCAACGCGACGGCGTGCTTCGCCGGCCGTCCGCGTCGCAGCCAGAGCCAGAAGGCGGGAAAGGCGAGCGGCAGGAGCACCATCAGGTAGCGCTCCTGGAAGCGGCCGGAGCCGTTGGTCGCATAGAGGGCAGCCTCGGCGAAGAGGCCGAGCAGGAGACCGACGGTCAGCGCAGCGAACCCGCACTCCTCGCGGGAGCCCGGACGTCCGAGCGCGTAGGCGATCCCGACGATCGCCGCGGGCACGAGCGCGAACGACGCCGCATACGCGAGCAGCATCGCGTCCGTGCCGAGCCAGTGGACGATGTCGCCCGGCTTCACGTGCAGGTCGGCGACGCCCGAGTAGTACCCGAGCAGACGCCTCGGCCCGAGCGCCGCGGCGAGCGCGAGCGGGGCTGCGTACAAGAGCAGCGAGAGGCGGAACCGCCGCCACGTCGCCCGCACCGAGCCGCGCTCGACGACGAGGGCGGCCGCGACGAACACCGCGGGCAGGAACACGTACTGAACGCGCGCGAAGGTCGCGAGCACCGCCAGCGCCGCGAAGGCGAGCTGCAGCCGGCGCGTCGGCTCCGCCAGCACGCAGACGCCGACGTAGACGGCGCCGAGCACGAGCGGGTACGCAATCGCGTCCGCGAGCACGAACGACGAGAAGAAGAGGTCTGGCGAGGCGACGGTCAGCGCCGCCGCCGCGAGCGCGGGCCAGGCACCGCCGCCCAGCCTCCGCACGAGCAGGTACATCGGAATCGCCGCCAGCGACATCGCGAGCGCGTTCTCCGCCTGGGTCATCCGGTAGGCGAGCGCGGGATCGTGTGTGAGCCAGAACGGGGCCGCGAGCAGCGGCTCCAGCATCGCCGGGAAGTGCGCCGAGGAGCCGCGGATCAGCGGCTTGCCGCTCTCGGCCAGCGAGCGCGCGATCCCCGAGTAGATGTACTCGTCCGGGAAGTAGAGGGGCGTCGTGTGCCAGAGGGCCGCGACGAAGCGCAGCAGGAAGCTCGCGGCCACAATCCCGGAAAGCAGCAGGCGTGCCGGGACAGCGGTCGCGCGAGAGACCGCCGCAGGGCGTGGTACGGAGACGTCGACCGCCACGGAGTCGCTATCGGCACCGGGCCGTCATCCCTTGAACGAGGGATACTTCCCGGCGATGGCAGTCGCAGACGTGCAGCTCTCGCGCGTCGCGTGGAGGGGTCGGTTGGGCGTTCCTGCTGCGCGCGGTGCACAGCTCCTGGCGGCGTCCGGGTTCGCGCTCGCGCAGCCGCTGTTCGACCTGCTCGGCAAGAACGCCGAGTTCTTCGCCGTGCGCGGCTCGACGCCGTCCGACATCGTGCTCTTCGCGCTCGTCGTCACGTTCGGGCCGGCGCTCGCGCTGCTCGCCGTCGAGCTCCTGGTCGCGCTCGTCAGCGAGGTCGCCGCGCAGGTGCTGCACCTGGTCTTCCTCGGCTTCCTCGGCGCGGTCTTCGGCGTCCAGGCGCTCAAGCGCTCGGGCGTCGACGGGACGACCGTGCTGATCGCCGGCTCGCTGCTCGTCGGTGTCGGGATCGCCGTGGCGGCCTGGCGCTGGCGCGCGGCGCGCTCGTTCCTGACCGTGCTCGGCGTGGCGCCGCTCCTCTTTCTCGCGCTCTTCCTCTTCGACTCGCCGACCTCGAAGCTCGTGATCTCGAGCGGCGACGCGCAGGCGGCTGCGATCCGCGTGCGCGCAACCACGCCCGTCGTCTTCCTGCTCTTCGACGAGTTTCCGGTGATCGACCTCCAGCAGCGCGACGGCGCAATCGACGCCAAGCGGTTCCCGAACTTCGCGAAGCTCGCCGCCGGCTCGACCTGGTTCCGGAACACCACGACCCTGTCGGCGTCGACGACGGTCGCTGTGCCGGCGATCCTCACCGGGCAGAAGCCGAAGAAGGGCGCGCTGCCGATCTTTCGCGACCACCCGAACAACCTCTTCACGCTGCTGGGGCGGCGCTATCGCATGCGCGTGACCGAGTCGCAGACGCGTCTCTGCCCGCAGAAGCTCTGCAAGCGTAAGGACGCGAGCACGGAGTCGCGGCTCTCGTCCCTGTACTCGGACGTGAAGGTCGTGTACCTGCACCTGATCGCGCCGCCGGAGCTGGAGGACCGGCTGCCCGTGATCGACGAGTCGTGGGGGAACTTCGGCTCGAGCTCGCCCGAGGCGGAGCTCGATTCGGCCGGCTCGGGCTCGGGGGTGCCGAAGGTGAACCTGAAGACCTTCTACCTCGGGCGGGTCAGGGACTTCAACCGCTTCGTCGCGTCGTTTCGGAAGCCGGGCAACGGGCCGCCGACGCTCTACTTCATCCACGTCCTGCTGCCGCACACGCCGTGGCTCTACCTCCCGGACGGGCACGCGCGGGCAGTGGCGGCGCCGAACGCGCCCGGCCGCAATGGCGAGCTCTGGTTCAACGGGCAGCTCGCGGTGCAGGCGTGGCAGCGGCACCTCCTGCAGCTGGGCTACACCGACCGGCTCGTTGGCAAGTTCCTGCGGCGGCTGCACCAGACCCGGCTCTGGGACAAGGCGCTCGTCGTCGTCACCGCCGACCACGGAGTCAGCTTCCGCGGCGGCGACCTGCGCCGGCGCCCGACGAGAACGAACCTCGCGGAGCTCGCGTTCACGCCGCTCTTCATGAAGCTCCCCGGTGAGGATCAGGGCCGTGTCGTCGACACGCACGTCCAGACCATCGACATCCTCCCGACCATGGCCGCCGCGCTCGGGATCAAGATCCCGTGGAAGACGGACGGCCGGTCGGTGCTGACGGGGACACGGCCGCCCACGCGCGTGAACGTCGCGGGCGTGAGCGCGTCGTACTCGCACGCTTTGGCGCAACGGCAGGCCTCGCTCGCGCGCCAGCTCGGGCTCTTGGGCAGCGGTTCCTGGGGCCCGCAGTTCGCGGGCACCGGGGAGTACCGGCGGCTCGTCGGAACGAGCGTCTCGACGCTCGCCGCGTCAGCTGCGCCGAGTGCCGCCGCGCACGTCGACGCGGTCGGCAGCAGACTGCTCCTGAACTACCCGCGCGGGTCGGCGCTCGTGCCCTCGCCGCTCGAAGGGACGTTCTCGGGCGTTCGCCCCGGCCAGGCGGTGGCGGTCGCGGTGAACGGCCGCATCGCCGCTGTCAGCGTCGCCTACCGCAACCCGGGAGGCGGTCCGGTGCGGTTTGCGTTGCTCGCGCCGGAATCGGCCTTCCGGACGGGTAGGAACTCCGTCCGCGTCTTCGTCCTGGGCGGCAGCCCGGCGCATGCTCGCCTCGCCGCGCTGCAGACCTCGCTCGCTGGAAAATAGTTTCGTAATCTGATAACTATTGCGAGCGATGACAACCGAGCTCGCTCCGGTGCTGACGGCGCTCGCCGATCCGACGCGGCGCCGGGTCGTCCAGCTTTTGCGTGAGCGGCCGTATCGGGCCGGAGAGCTCGCCGCCGCGTCGGGAACGTCCGCGCCGACGATGAGCCGCCATCTGCGCGTCCTGCTCGAGGCCGGCGTCGTCGCCGACGAGCGCCTGCCCGACGACGCCCG
>JBEVNN010000020.1:0-3160 GCA_040508095.1 Gaiellaceae bacterium | reverse complement strand
ACGCGGACCGGGAAGAGCTGGTTCGCAGCGTCGAAGATGTCGAGCGCGCGGTCTCGGCCCAGGTACCACTGGCGCGGTGCGAGCGGGTCGTTCGGGAGCGCGAAAGCCATCGCGGTCGCCGGCGCTGCGAGCGCTACGGCGACCGCACAGGCCGCAAGTACGCGCCTCACGCCGGTACCACCGTGAGCACCGGCGAGACGCCGGCCGCGTAGCCCTTACCCGCCACGACGCGGGCTCGATACGTCCCCGGCGTCAGGTTCAGCGAGGCCGTGAACGCGCCGTAGGCGGTGACGGTCGTCGCGGCGACGGTCTTCCAGCCGCCTGCGGCCTGTCGCTGCACCTGCACCGGCGCGTCCGGCAACAGCGGCTTGACCAGGCCGCTGACGGAGGTGCGGTCGTTCCCCGCAGACAGCCGCACCGACGGCGCGACGGAGAGCCTGACGACACCGCTGCGGACGAACCCCGACGAGAGGCGGTAGTCGGTGGTCACCTTCGGCGAGAGCGTCGCCGACACACGGCCTCCGCGAGCGCGCAGCGTCGCGAGCCGCGTCCAGGTACCACCGTAGGGCCGGGATTCGAGCGTCACGCGCGGGATCCCGCGCGAGGACCCGTTCAGCTTCACCGTCGAGCCGTAGGTCAGCGCCTTCGCCGGCGGGTCGAGGGCCAGCGTCCCGATCGTGAACCAGGTCGAGCGCAGCCCGAGCGCCCGGCGCACGGCTTCGCCCTTGACGGTGCGATCGCCCTTCGAGCCGACGAGCGTCACCGTGCGCACGCGTCCCGACGCGGCCGCGCTCGTGCGCACGTCGAGCAGCTTCCCACGCGCGTGGAGCTTCCGGCCGAGCAGCTTCGCGCTGTACCGGATCGGGCCCCAGTTGTGGTACGGCGAAAGCGAGTCGTAGGGGTCCGACACGGAGACTAGGTACGGCAGGCCCTTGGTACCCCAGACGTCCTGGACATTGGCGGTGCGGCCGCCAGAGCTCGAGAAGAAGAACGTCTGCGCGAGCTCGCCGTCGTAGAGCACGACCCGACCGGCAGTCGCGTTCACCGCGTCGCGGGCGGGCGGCGACTCGGCGGCGATGCCCCCGTAGACCTGGCTGCGAGTGTCCGCGTAGAGGTCGAAGTCGCCTCCGTGCTCGAGGTGCCCGAGCGCGTAGGTCCGCGCGACGACGGCCTGCGCCTGCAGCGCCTCGGCGGGCCAGCGGTCGGGCATCTCCCTCGGCACGACACCCCAGAGGTACGACTCGATACCGACGGTGTTCACCACGCGCACCGCCTTGCCGCCGGTGACGCGGAACGTTCCGCGGTACGAGCGCCCGCCGAGCGCGAGCGCCGACGTCCCGGGTGAGAAGGTGAGCGGCCCGGGCAACGCCTTCGTGCTCGAGGGCAGCTTCAGCTTTAAGCCGGGCCCGAGCTGCTGCTTGCCCGCGGGGAGCTTGTGCGCCTTGCCCGCGCCGTCGCGCACGGTGAACGGGGAACGCGACGAGATGGCGACGCTCTTCGCGGCGCCCGCGAGCAGCACCCGCACGCGGTTCACCGGCGCGTCGCCGAGCTCGGTTCCCGGGTAGTAGTGCGCGACGATCTGGTCGTACGTCCAGCCGTGCAGCGCGTAGCCGTAGGCGCCGTACTGCGCGAGGCCGACGCCGTGGCCCCAGCCGTGGCCGGACACGAAGAAGGTGCCACCGTTGGGAGCGGTTGCATGCGTCGCGGGGGCTCCAGAGAGCCCCAGGGCCGCGAGGAGTGCTGCTGCAAGTGTGCTGACCATCGCGTGCTTCCGGCACGCGGCCGCTTGGATCCTGGCCGGGGCGCCGCAACCGGGCTCAATGAGGGTACCGTACGATCGCGCGGTTTTCCCGCTCCAGACGGGTGAATTCGCCGTTTTCGAGCGGCCTCCAGCGGGAAACTTGCCACCCATGCCAGTGAGTGCCCAGCTCCTGCCGCCCCGTTACCGCTCTCCCCGCCGCGCCGGCAGCGGCGCGATGGGGGACATCTACGTCGCCACCGACGAGGTGCTCGGCCGCGACGTCGCGGTCAAGCTCCTAGCCGAGCGCTACGCGGCTGACACCGGGATTCGCCAGCGTTTCAAGCGCGAAGGCCTGGCCGCCGCGCGGATCTCGGGCGAGCCCGGCGCGCTCACGATCTTCGACGTCGGCGAGTGGGAGGACCGCCCTTTCATCGTCATGGAGTACGTCTCGGGCGGGTCGCTCGAGGAACGGATCCGCAGCGAAGGGGCGCAGCCTCCTGAGCGCGTGCTCACCTGGCTCGGGGAAGCCGCGACGGCGCTCGACGCCGCCCACCGCCACGGAATCGTCCACCGCGACATCAAGCCGGCGAACCTGCTTCTCGACGATCGCGGAGAGGTACGCGTGGCCGACTTCGGCATCGCCAGCGCGGCCGGCTTCGATTCGATGACGCTCACCGGCACCGTGCTCGGCACCGCGGGCTACCTCTCGCCCGAGCAGGCGATGGGCAAGCGCGCGGCGCCGGCGAGCGACCTCTACGCGCTCGGTGTGGTCGCGTACGAGCTGCTCAGCGGTGAGCGCCCGTTCGAGAGCGACTCGCCAACAACCGAGGCGCTTGCGCACGTCAACGCGCCGGTGCCGTCGATCGCGGAGCGGCGCGCCAACCTGCCGCCGGAGCTCGACCGAGTTTTCCAGCGGGCGCTCGCCAAGGATCCCGAGCGGCGATACGGCTCCGCGCGGGAATTCGTGGCCGACCTGCGCGACGCGCTGACGAATCGCCCCACCGGGTTGACCGCCGTCCTCGCCTCAGAGGAGCCCGCGCAGCGATCGCACCGCTACCTCGTTCCGCTCGCGCTGATCCTCGCGGCCGGCGTGGCGGGAGCGATCGTGGCGGCGATCGTGGCCAGCGGCGGCTCGGACCCGCAGGTTGTGACGCGCACGGTGGCCGGCCCCGGAGGCACCACCACGGTCGAGCGGACAGTGACCAGGCAGGCGACCCCTCCGGCGCCGCCTCCCCCACCGCCGCCCGCGGCGGCCGGCGCGTCCGGCCACACCCTCAACGACAACGGCTTCGCGCTGCAGCGGCAGGGCAACTACGCGGCCGCGCTCCCGCTTCTGCAGCAAGCGGTGCAGAAGCTCGCAGGCACCGGGCCGAGCGACCCGTACGAGGGCTACGCGAACTACAACCTCGGCTACACGCT
>JBEVNN010000019.1:0-3008 GCA_040508095.1 Gaiellaceae bacterium | reverse complement strand
CGCTGGTGATCGCCGACGGGCGGCCGCGCCTCGTGGTCGGCAGCGCGGGGTCGCTGCGCCTCCGCGGGGCGATCCTCCAGATCGTGGTCAACACGGTCGCGCATGGCCTCGGGATCGAGGAGGCCCTCGCGCGGCCGCGCGTGCACCTGGAGGAGGGGAAGGTGCACGTCGAAGGCGGCAACGACCCCGCCGAGGTCGCCCGGCTGGAGTCGCGCGGCTACGACCTCCTGCGCTGGCGCGACCGCAATCTCTTCTTCGGCGGCGCGGCGGGGGTCGAGCTGCTCGACGACGGCACCCTCGCGGCCGCCGGCGATCCGCGGCGCGGCGGCCACGGCGTCGTCGTCGCGTGACCGACTTTCGAATCCGCGAGGCCGAGCCGAAGGACGCAGCCGCGCTCGTGTCGCTCGCGCGGGCGGTGGGCCGGGAGCCGGAACGCTGGCTGCTCTCGTCCACCGACTGGCGCGCGCCCGCGGCCGAGCGGCGCTACCTTCGCGCGGTGCACCGGTCGGCGCACGGGGCAGTGTTCGTCGCGGAGGCCCCAGACGGCCTCGTCGCACGGTTGTCGGTCGCGCGCGACCCGCACCCCGCCAGCCACCACGTCGCCGACCTCGGCCTGATGGTCGCCGCGAGCCACCGTCGCCGCGGCATCGGCCGCGCGCTGCTGCAGCGAGCCGTCGACTGGGCTCGCGCGAGCGGCGTGACCAAGCTCGAGCTGCACGTCTTCCCGGACAACGACCCGGCGCTCGCGCTCTACGAGGCGTTCGGGTTCGTCCGCGAGGGCTATCGTCGCCGGCACTACCGCCGAGACGGCGAGTACGTGGACGCGGTGCTGATGGCCTTCGACACGCGGGGCGAGTGGCAGTGATCCGTGCGGCGCTCCTCGCCACAGTGCTCGTTCTGTGCGCCGGCGCGCAGGCGGCGCCGCAGCCGGTGCCGCACTTCCGCCACGTCGTCGTGATCGTGTTCGAGAACAAAGGGCCCGGCGCGGTCCTGGGAAACCGGAATGCCCCCGCCTTCAACGCGTTCGCGCGGGCGGGCGCCGTCCTGAGCGGCTACCGCGGCGTCACCAACCCGAGCCTGCCGAACTACCTCGCCCTGGTCTCCGGCTCGACCCATGGAATCACGACCGACTGCACGAGCTGCGTGGTCGGCGGGCCGAGCCTCGCCGACACGCTGTCGGCGAAGGGCCTGACGTGGAAGACCTACGCGGAGGGCATTCCTCGGGCCGGGTGGACGGGCGCCGGTGCGGGCAGGTACGCGAAGAAGCACGTGCCGTTCCTCTACTTCCGCAACGTGCTTGCGAGACCCGCGATGCTGCGGAACGTGGTGCCGCTCCGGCGGCTCTCACCGCGGCGGCTGCCGGACTTCGCGCTCGTCATCCCGGACCTCTGCCACGACATGCACGACTGTCCGGTGAGGGTCGGCGACGCGTGGCTGCGGCGCTTCCTGCCGCCGCTGCTCAGGATCCCGGACAGCGCGGTCTTCGTCACCTTCGACGAGTCGTACGGCCCGGGCAACCGGGTCCCGGCGTTCGCGCTCGGCCCGCTGGTGCGGCCCGGGTCGCGCTTCGCGTCTGCGATGACGCACTACGGGCTGCTGCGGACGCTCGAGGACGGGCTCGGGCTCCCCCGGCTCGGCCGCTCCGCGCGCGTCCGGCCTGTGACCGGAATCTGGAGGCAGGGAACGCCGCCGCGACCTTGAAGAGTGCGCCCTCGTGGTGGTCCTGAAGATGCTGACGGGGGCGATCGAGGCGCGGGATCCGTACACGCGCGGACACTCGACCCGGGTCACCGAGCTGGCCGAGGCGCTTGCGTGCGCCCTGGGCTGGAGCGAGGAGCGGATCGCGTCGCTGCGGCTCGGCGGCCCGCTGCACGACATCGGCAAGCTCGCCGTCTCGCACGAGGTTCTTCACAAGGAGGGGGAGCTCGACGCCGACGAGCTCGCCGAGATCCGCGAGCACCCGAAGGCCGGCGCGAGGCTCCTGCTGCGTGTCACGGCGCTGCGCGGGGCGATCCCGTACGTGCTCTACCACCACGAGCGCTGGGATGGCACCGGCTACCCGTCCGGCAAGGCGGGCGAGCAGATCCCGCTCGAGGCGCGCGTGCTGGCCATCGCCGACGCGTTCGACGCTATGACGAGCGATCGCCCCTACCTACGCGCGCTGACGCGGGACGAAGCGCTGGCCGAGGTCGACCGCTGCGCGGGAACGCAGTTCGATCCGCGCATCGCCGAAGTCTTCGTCGCGCTGTTCGCGGAGACCGAGCTCAGGGCCGCCGCGTCGGCCTAGCGCGCGTTCCGTCACCGTGCCTGACACTGGGGTAAGGCTCCTCGAGCAGGGAATGTGGAGAGTTCGGGACGCTTTCGTTTCCGTGTCTGGCACCGACTCTTGAGTGTCCGCGCCTAAAGCGCCGACCAGACCTCGAGCTTCTGCTTCGTGCGGCGGATGACGTCGTCCGTGAACTCGCTCGTCCCCGCGTGGCCGGCGAGGTCGGCGGTGCGCACGCCGTCGGCGACGGCCTCGAGGCAGGCCTCCCGGATCGCGCGCGAGGCCTGCGCCGCCTCGCCGCCCGCGTAGGAGAGCACCGCCGCGGCGGCGAGGATCATCGCCATCGGGTTCGCCACGTTCTTGCCCTGGAGCGACGGCGCGGTGCCGTGCGCCGCCTCCGCCAGCACGACTCGTGGAACGTAGTCGTCGCCGAAGCCGACCAGCAGCGACTCCGAGCCGGCGATCGAGCCGAAGAGGGGCAGAACGAGGTCGGAGAGGATGTCGCCGTCGCGGTTCAGCGCGGGGATCACGAGCGGGTCGCCGCTCGCCGCGATCAGCAGCGCGAACGTCGCGTCGATGAGCTGCGGCTCGTACGGCACGTCAGGGTGCCGCTCTGCCGCCGCGTCCATCTCCTCTTTCAGCATCCCCTCGTAGACCGGGCTGACCGTCCACTTCGGCCCGCCGTAGACGCGCGCGGGCGGCCCGTCGTCCCCGGCGGCCGCGATCCGGAAGGCGTGCTCGG
>JBEVNN010000018.1:0-3066 GCA_040508095.1 Gaiellaceae bacterium | reverse complement strand
CCTGGAAAAAACGCTCTGCGGGGCCTCGCCATCGCGAACTCTCGCGCTCCAGCCCGGCGCACTTCCCCCGGGCCCCATCACGCGTCGCCACGCGCCTCGCCGCAAGCGGATCGGCGAGACGCTCCGCCTGACCCGCTCCTCCGCAAGCGGACTCCCGAAGGCGTCAAGTAACGCTGCAGCAGGTTATCCCGACGTCACCCGACGCACGGCTCTGCCGCTCGCCACCCTCATGGGTCCAGCGATCGCGCGGATGATGGGTCCAGTTGGAAACTCGACGACCTGACCCTTTCTGCACAATCGCGCGCCGGCTGTCCAGCACTCCGAAGGACCGCCCTTCGAGCAGGCGTTACCGGGGGCGGCGGCGGCCGATCGTAGGCTGCTTGACCACCGGAGCCGCAGGCGGAGGCCCGTCCTTGTCGACGCTCGGCTTGAGACGTGGTCGAAACGTAACCGTCCGACCGGCGACACCTTCGCCTGAGCCGGGATTCGCGCGAGCTTGGGTGCCGGAGGCAGGCGATGTCGGAGCCCAAGGGCGAGGCGTTTTGGCGGCGGGTCGTGGGTGAGGTGGAGGGGGGACGGAGCTCGTCGGACGTGGCCCACCGTCACGGCGTGAGCGTGAGCTCGGTGGTGCGGTGGCGAGGGAAGCTGCGGGCGAGCTCGGTGACGGCGATCGTCCCAGTGCGCGTGACGGGAGACGCGGGCCGTCGGGTCGAGGTTCACGTCGGCGGCGTGCGGCTGGTGTTCGAGGAGGGGACGGAGCCGAGCTATGTGGCCGCGGTCGCGCGCGCGTTCGGGGCGTGATGCTGGCGCTCCCGTCGAGCGTGCGCGTCCACCTCGCGGTGGGCGCCGTTGACCTGCGCAACGGGCACGACGGGCTAGCGGCGATCGTGCGCCGCCAGTGGGACGAGGAGCGTCTCTTCGGGGGCCACCTCTTCGTCTTCCTCGGGCGGCGCCTGGACCGGTGCAAGATCTTGTTCTGGGACCGCGGGGGCTTCGTCGTCTACTACAAGCGCCTCGAGCGCGGGCGGTTCCGCGCGCCGCAGCTCAGCGCGGATGGGGCGACGGCCGAGATCGACGCGACGGCATTGGCGATGCTGCTCGACGGGATCGACGTGGCGCGGGTCCGTCGGCCCGAGGCATGGGAGCCAAGGCTGCGCGGTCCAATGAAGGGGATCGACAGGACGATCGATCCGTGATCAATCCTGGTCGTTGGCTCCCCCGGACGATCACCCCTGCTACTGGCGCGACGAGGCGGAGCGACTCGCGGCAGAGCTGCACACGGAGCGTGAGCGACTCGCCGCCGAGGCCGCGGAGCGCGCCGCCGAAGTCGAGGAGCTGAAGCGGAAGCTCGCTGGTCTCGAGCGGCGGCTCGGGCGCCACAAGAGCGAGAAGATGCCAGCGATGGCCGGCGAGGTCGCGAAGAAGCGGCCGCCGGACCGAGAGGTCGCGAGGCAGAAGCGGCGCGACGCGGCCGCCGCGAAGGCGAAGCTTGCGACGGAGGTCGAGCCGGTGCCGGTGCCGCCGGCCGGGCGGACATGCCCGTGTTGCGGCAACGAGCGGCTGAAGACGGTGGGCGAGGGCACGCCGTCCGCGATCATCGAGTACGTGCCGGGCTACTTCCGGCGCCGCGTGCGGCTTCGCGAGACGCTGGCGTGCTCCTGTGGCGATTACATCGTGACGGCGCCTGCGCCCGGCGACGAGTCACTGTACGCGCCGAGCTTCGTCGCCTACTTGATTGTCTCGAAGTGCGAGGACGGGCTGCCGTTCTACCGCCTCGCGAAGATGCTCTCACGGACGGGGATCCCCGTCGTGCGGAGCACCCTCAACGACCTGTTCCACCGCGCTGCTATGCGGCTCGCGCCCCTCGCCGCGCGGATCCTCGAGCGCATCAAGCTCGCGCCGATCGTGTTCGCCGACGAGACGTCGATCAAGATGCTCGAGGGCAACACGCGCGCGTACGTGTGGACATTCCTGGCCGAAGAGCTGATCGGCTTCGACTTCAGCGCTGACCGCAGCGGCGAGACGCCCGAGCGTGTGCTCGGTGACAGCACGGGCGAGCTCGTGGTCGACATGTACACGGGCTACAACGCGATCACCGTGCCCGGCCGGCGCCGGCGAGCCGGCTGCCTCGCGCATGCACGACGCAAGGTGTTCGAGGCGAAGGATGTCCCGGGAGCGGTAGAGGCGCTCGAGATCATTCGCGACATCTACGTCGTCGAGCACGACGCGCGCGAGCGCGGTATCGGAGGCACCGACGACCACCTTCAGCTGCGGCAAGAGCGCTCCCGGCCCCTGATGGCGCGCCTGCTCGTGTGGGCTCGGGCTACGCGTCGCGTACACGTGCCGAAGTCGCCGCTCGGCCGCGCGGCCGGCTACATCATCCGCAATCGCAGAGCGCTGACCCGGTTCCTCCACGTTGCCGCGCTGCCACCCGACAACAACCGCTCCGAGGCCGCGCTCCGACGCGTCGCGCTTGGGCGCAAGAACTACCTCTTCGTCGGCAACGAAGACTCCGGCAAGAACACCGCTGGCCTCTTCTCGATCGTCGCGTCGTGCGTCCATCACGACATCGACCCACTCGAATACCTGACCGACGTCCTCGTCCGCGTCGACACGCATCCGAGCAGCCGGATCGACGAGCTCTTACCTGACAAGTGGCGGCCGCCCGAACCGGCCCCGACACCCGCGTAGCCGACGGACGTCAACACACGGCCGTGGCGCCGTCCCCCGTCGGCAGCCTCCTTCATGCCGGCGCGGCCGTCGGGGTCGCGTCGCTGCCCGCCGCTCGAGCCCTCCCCGCGAAACCGACCCGCGCCCGAACAAGGCTCGCGGCGAGCCGGGCCCGCGTCGGCGCGCGCCGCCACGCCTCGGCGCAAAACCGCCACCGCTCTCGCGTTCTCGCTTGAGCTCCACCGCATCCTGCGACCGCAGGATGCGGCCTTTCGTGCAGAAATCGACAGACGTCGCCCGTCGGACGGTTACGCCTCAGCGCCATCGTCTGTGTTCATGGGCAGCCGCGCGGCTCTATGATGCCTGTGGATTGCGTAGGAATTCTGTCGTACGATC
>JBEVNN010000013.1:0-4039 GCA_040508095.1 Gaiellaceae bacterium | reverse complement strand
TGGTGCGGATTCAGCACCCGGTCTTCGAGAGCGGCGTCGAGGCGCAGCCGCCGGAGGGCGCGACGATCCTTTTCTTCGGCCTGATCCGCGAGTACAAGGGCGTCGACGTGCTCCTGCGCGCTCTGCCCGAGCTTCCGGATGCGCGGCTCGTGGTCGCCGGCGACCCGCTCGACCCGGTCGAGCCGCTGCAGCGCCTCGCGGCCGATCTCGGCGTCGCGGAGCGCATCGAGTGGCGACTTGGCTTTCTCCCGGACGAGGAGATTCCGCAACTGATGCACGAGGCTACGCTTGTGGCGTTGCCCTACCGGAAGATCGACAGCTCGGGCGTACTCGCGACCGCGCTCGGGCACGGGCGCCCTGCCGTGGTCAGCGATGTCGGCGGCTTGCCCGATGCGATCCGCGAGTACGGGGCCGGCCGCGTGGTGCCGCCCGAGGACGCGAACGCCCTCGCGGCGGCGATCCAGGAGCTGCTCGCCCCCGACGCGCTCGCCTCGGCCTTCGAGGGCGCCGAGGCCGCCCGGCGCGCGCTCACCTGGGACGCCGCCGCCGCGCAGCACGAGGCGGTCTACAAGGAGATCCGCCGGTGAGGGTCGTCAAGGCCGTTCTCGACCGCGTGCTCGCCGCGTTCGCGTTGGTGCTGTTCTCGCCGGTGTTTGCGGGCCTCGCGCTCTGGATCGTGCTCGAGTCGGGCCGCCCGGTCATCTTCCGCCAGCAGCGAGCCGGGAAGAACGGCGTCCCGTTCTCGATGCTGAAGTTCCGCACGATGGTCGCGAACGCCGTCGAGCTGGGCCGGGAGCTGAACCTCGGCGACGACCCGTACGGCCTGCTGCCGAACGACCCGCGCATTACGCGCAGCGGGCGCTTCCTGCGGCGCACGAGCCTCGACGAGCTGCCGCAGCTCTGGAACGTCCTGCGCGGCCAGATGAGCGTCGTCGGCCCGCGGCCGGACCTCGTCGAGCAGGTCGCGAACTACGAGCCCGAGGACCGGCGCCGGCTCGCCGTCAAGCCCGGAATCACAGGCTGGGCGCAGGTCATGGGCCGCGACGAGATCCCGTGGGAAGAGCGCTTCCGCCTCGACGCCTGGTACGTCGACAACTGGTCGCTCGGGCTCGACGCGCGGATCGTGCTGATGACGTTCACCCAGCTCGGCCGACCGGAGCCCGAGCCGGTCGAAGACACGCTCAACATCGAGCGCACGCGCCGGAGCCAGACCCGCTCGTGAGGGAGCTCGACACCGCCTCCTGGGACGAGCGGGCCGGGGAGTTCGACGCGTACTACCGCCGCCCGTACGTCGAGAGCGCGGCGCTGCTCGACCGCGGCCGGCCGTTCCTGCTCGAGCACGAGGGCGCGGTCTTCGCCGGGATCGAGCGGGAGGACCCGCGCGACGTCGTCACGCCGTACGGCTACGGCGGTCCGGTCGGGGGTGACGCGACCTTCTGGCCGGCGTACGAGGAGTGGGCGCGGGAGCGCGGGGTCGTCTCGACGTTTATCCGGTTTCACCCGCTCCTCGCGAACCAGCGCGACGCGCCGATCCACGTCGACCCGCTGGCGCCGACGGTCGCGTGGCGGCTCGACGCCGACCGCGATGTCCTCGGCGGGCTGCACTGGAAGCACCGCAACAAGGTGCGCAAGGCCGAGAACGCCGGCGCAACCGTCAGCGCCGCGCAGGGCCTGGGCGAGTTCGTCCCGCTCTACGAAGACACGATGCGCCGGGTCGACGCCGACGACTTCTACTTCTTCGAGCCCGTGTACTGGGAGACGCTCGCCGACCTCGACGACGCGCTTGTCCGCTTCGATGCCGAGATCGATGGCGAGGTCGTCGCGAGCGCGCTCTGCCTCGCCGCGCAGCCGTGGCTGCACTACCACCTGAGCGGCACCACCGACACCGGCCGCTCTACGGGCTCTTCGACGCTCGTCCTACTGGAAGCCGCGCGCTGGGCGCAGGAGCAGGGGTTCGAACGCTTCCATCTCGGCGGCGGCCTGGGCGGCAAGCAGGACTCGCTGCACCACTTCAAGGCGCGCTTCGACCCGGAGGGCTTGGTCGACGCCGCGGTCGGCAAGGCCATCCACGACGAGGACGCCTACCGGGAGCTAAGCGGCGGCGAGGCCGGCTACGACGGCTTCTTCCCGGCTTACCGGGCCGAGGCGATCGGTACCGTCGCGCCGTGATCGTGAAGGCGATCTTCTGGGCAAGCTTCGGCGGGCTCGCATGGCACCACGTCGGCTATCCGGCCGCCGCGGCGGCGCTGAGGCGCGTGCGCGCGAAGCCCGTGCGCAAGGCCGACGTCGAGCCGACGGTCAGCCTGATCGTGCCGGCGCACAACGAGGAGGACGTGATCGACGCGCGCGTCCGGAACCTGCTGGAGCTCGACTATCCCTCCGACAAGCTCGAGCTCGTGGTCGCGTCCGACGCGTCGACCGATCGGACCCACGAGATCGTCCGCGGCTACGACGGCCGCGTGCGGCTGCTCGAGTGTGAGCGGGCCGGGAAGCTTCCCACGATGAACACGGCGGTTCGCGAGACCGAGAGCGAGATCCTCGCCTTCGGAGACGCGAACGCGACGTGGGCGCCCGACGCGCTGCGCAAGCTCGTACGCAACTTCGCCGACCCCGACGTCGCCTACGTCTGCGGCCAGGTTCGCTTCCAGCGCGACGACGGCTCCAACCGGGAGGGCGTCTACTGGCGCTACGAGATGTGGCTGCGGGAGAGCGAGTCCGCGCTCGGCTCGATCACCGGCGGCAACGGCGCCATTTACGCCGTACGCCGTTCGGACTACGTCGAATGGCCGTTCGGCCACGACCAGGGCTTCCCGACCCTGATGGCGCAGAAAGGCCGCCGTGCGGTCTACGAGCCGGAGGCCATGGCCTTCGAGAAGCCGAGCCGGGAGAACGAGGACGAGTTCCGGCGCAAGGTGCGGATGCTGCCGTGGTCGTGGCGGTACCTGTTCGAGGCCGGCCCGTTGCGAGGGGTTCCGCCGATGTACCTGTTCGAGCTGCTCTCGCACCGCGTCCTGCGCTACGTAAGCGGGTTTCTGCACGTCGGCCTGCTGGCGACCTCGATCGCGCTCTGGGGTGACGGCTGGGTCTACGAGGCCGCTCTTGCCGCGCAGGCGTTGTGGCTCGTGCTCGCGGCCGCGGGCAAGCTGAAGCTCCGCGTTCCGGGAGCGGGGCTCGCCTGGTACTACCTCCTGATGACCGTGGCTACGATGGCCGCCCTCGTCCGCTACCTGCGCGAAGGTGCGCCGCTGATGTGGGAGAAGGCAGAAGGCACTCGCTGAGCTGAAGCTGAACTGACGCATGCCATCACCAAGGCGCCGACAAGGCGGCGCCGACCAGGAGAGGCCGGACGGGCTTTGCCCGTGCGGCCGTTGATGGCGGGCGGTAGCTGCTTCACATGCAATTGGACTGCGACACGTCAACCGCCCGCGTCTCTAGCCTGAAGCGGGTGCGCCTGCTCGCGCTCCTTCTTGTCGTGCTCGCGCTGCTCGCGACCGCTTGCTCCTCCGATCGTGAGGTTCAGCCGACCACGACACAGGCCGCGCCGGCGGCGCTGACGCCGCCGAAACCGCCTCCTCCGGCGCCGAAACGCTCGAAGGTGCACGTGATCGTCTTCGACGGCGACACGGGCGCTCCGGTGCGGAACGCCGACGTCCACGTCGGTCGCTTCGGCGGCCACACGAACTACCACGGCGTGGCGAAGATCCGCATTGCGCGGCACACCCGGCTGCAGGTGAAGGTCGCCAAGCGCGGCTACGACGGGTTTGCGCAGCGGCTGCAGTTCCGCAACAAGCCCAAGGTCGGCGTCCGCGTCTACCAGGCGAGCCTGCAGTGGCCGCGCTACGGCGCCACGCCCGGCCGGACGCAATCGCACCCGCTGATCCACATCCGGCCGCCGTTCCGGGTCGTCTGGAGCCGCGCTGTCGGCGGGCTGATGGAGTTCCCGGCGGTGGTCGACGGCGACGTGGCGTTCGTCGCCAACTACCACGCGAGCGTGCGCGCGTACTCGATGCGCAACGGCAAGCCGGTCTGGCGGCGCGAC
>JBEVNN010000064.1:0-2955 GCA_040508095.1 Gaiellaceae bacterium | reverse complement strand
CTACGGCCGGGCGACGGGCGTGCCACGGCGCGAGCGGCGGCGGCGGATCGAGGAGGCCGTCGAGGCGATGCAGCTCGGGTCGTTCCTCGACCGGCTCGGCCGGACGCTCTCCGGCGGGATGCTGCGCCGGCTCGAGATCGCGACGGCGCTGCTCAAGCACCCGACCGTCCTCTTCCTCGACGAGCCGACGGTTGGCCTCGACCCGACCGCGCGACGGCTGGTCTGGGAGCGGCTCGAGCTCCTGCGCGAAGAGGCAGGGACCACGATCTTCGTCACCACGCACCAGATGGAGGAGGCGGAGCGGCAGTGCGACCGGATCGCGATCATGGACCGCGGGACGATCGGCGCGATCGGCTCGCCCCGCGAGCTGCGGCAGCGGTTCGGCGTGCCGGCGCTCGAGGACGTCTTCACCGAGGTCAGCGGGGGCCGGCTCGAGGAAGGGGGGAGCTTCAGGGATGTCCGCGCGAGCCGCAGACGTTCGCGCCGGCTCGCGTGAGTCCGCGCTGAGGCTGCTCCCGGTGCGCGCCGCGCGCCTGCGCGACGGCACCGTCGCCATGGGCTGGGCCGAGCTGCGCAAGCTCCGGCACGACCACCTGGACATCTTCACCCGCTCGGTGCAGCCGCTCCTCTGGCTGTTCGTCTTCGGCACGGCGCTCCGGCACAACCAGGCTCTCGCCGGCGGCTCCGACGACTACCGCGCGTACCTCGCGCCCGGCGTGATGGCGCAGGCCGCGCTGTTCGTGGCGATCTTCTTCGGGCTCGGCGTGATCTGGGAGCGCGACGTCGGCCAGCTCCAGCGGCTGCTCGCGACGCCGATGCCGCGGCTCGGGATCGTGCTCGGAAAGGCCGCGGGAGCCGCCGTGCGTGCGCTCACTCAGGCAGTCGTGCTGTTGTGCGTGATCGCGGTTGCCGGGATCGGGATCAAGTGGAGCGTTCCGCGCGTCGTCGGCGCGGTCGTGCTGCTACTTCTCGGAACGATGGCGTTCGCGTGCCTCTCGATGATCCTCGCCTCGCTCGTGCGGACGCGAGAGCGCTTCATGGGGATCGGCCAGCTGGTGGTGATGCCGCTCTTCTTCGCCTCGAGCGCGCTCTACCCGCTCGCGATCATGCCGGTCTGGCTACGGGTCGTGGCGCACGCGAACCCGCTCAGCTACGAGGTGCACGGGATGCGGGACCTGCTGCTCGGCATTTCGGCCGGCGGCCTGCTCTGGCTGGACTTCACCGTCGTCGCCAGCTTCCTCGTGGTCACCGCCGTCATCGCGGCGAAGACCTACCCTCGCGCCATTCTCTGAAGCCCGTCATGCTCCGCGCGTGAACACGGAGCCCGGTCAGCGCGTGATCCTGTCCGTCGACGTCGGCGGCTCCCACGTCAAGGCCCTGCCCTCGAGCGGCGGCGAGCGAAGGCGGTTCGAGTCGGGCCCGGATCTAACCGGTCGCCAGATGGTGGAGGGCGTCCGCGAACTGACCTCGGACTGGGACTACGATGTGGTCTCGGTCGGCGTCCCCGCGCCCGTGCGCGAGGGGAAGGTCGCCCGCGAGCCCGTGAACCTCGGCGAGGGCTGGGTCGGGCTCGACTTCGAGCAGGCGTTCGGCAAGCCGACGAAGGTCGTGAACGACGCGGTCATGCAGGCGCTCGGCGAGTACCAGGACGGCAAGATGCTCTTCCTCGGGCTCGGCACCGGCCTCGGCTCGGCGCTCGTCGTCGACGGGAAGGCAGTGCCGCTGGAGCTCGGCCACCTGCCGTTCCGTACAGCGACGTTCGAGGACTACGTCGGCGAGCGCGGCCGTGAGCGGCTCGGCAAGAAGAAGTGGCACATCGCGGTCGCCGAAACGGTCGAGCTGCTGGCCGCGGCCACGGTGGCTGACTACGTCGTGCTGGGCGGGGGCAACGCAAAGAGGGTCGACGAGGTACCGCCGAACGCGCGGCTCGGGGCGAACCAGAACGCGTTCCTCGGCGGCTTCAGGCTCTGGGATCCGTCGATCTCGGCGGCGCCGACCGGCTGACCGACGCCTGCTGGCATGCTGCGGCGATGAGCGGGGAGCTCGCTATCCGCCTGCGCGGAGTCGTGAAACGCTACGGCCAGATCACGGCCGTCGCAGGCCTCGACCTCAATGTTCCCGTCGGGACGTGCGTCGGCCTGCTCGGCCCCAACGGCGCGGGGAAGTCGACCACGATGCGGATGCTGACCGCGCAGTCGATCGCCGACGAGGGCGAGCTCGAGGTGCTCGGCTTCCAGCTGCCGCGCGACTCGAAGCAGGCCCGCGCGCAGTGCGGTGTCGTGCCGCAGCTCGACAACCTCGACGTCTCGCTGACCGTCGAGCAGAACCTGCTCGTCTTCGCGCACCTGTACCGGATCGGCCGCCATGACCGGCAGGCCGCGATCGAGCGCTCGCTCGAGCTGGCGAACCTCGCCGACCGGCGCGACACGCGCGTCGACAAGCTCTCCGGCGGGATGCGGCGGCGCCTACTGATCGCCCGCGCGCTTGTGCATGAGCCGCGGCTCGTGCTGATGGACGAGCCGACGGTCGGTCTCGACCCGCAGGTGCGCCAGCAGCTGTGGGCGCTCATCGATCGGCTCCGCTACGAGGGGACGACCATCCTCATGTCCACGCATTACATCGAGGAGGCCCAGCGCCTCGCAGACACCGTCTTGATCATGTCCCACGGCGAGGGCGTCGCCCGCGGCAAGCCCGTCGACCTCGTCCTCGAGCACGCGGGGCGCGAGGTGCTCGAGGTCTACGGGCCCCCCAAGCGGCTCGCGGAGGTCGAGTCCGAGGCGAGCGCGTCCGGGTTGAAGACGCGTCGTACCGGCACGAGCGTGTCGATCCTCGGGCTCGACGGACGCAACGGCCTCGGCTTCGAGGGCGAGCGCAGGCAGGCGAACCTCGAGGACGTGTTCGTGCTCCTCACCGGCGAGGAGATCGGCTAGTGGCGGCCGCGGCCCGCACCGCGAC
>JBEVNN010000283.1:0-5540 GCA_040508095.1 Gaiellaceae bacterium | reverse complement strand
CGTCCAGGCCGAACCGGCGCGAGACCACGTGCCGCATCCGCGGCGCCAGGCGCTGGAGCGCCTGTCCGAGCTCGGCTGAGCGCAGATGGTCGGCGGTGGCCGTGTCCGGCCGGTCGGACTTCGTGTCCTCGATCAGGTCGCCGTAGAGGCTCTCGCCGTCGCCCACGGGCGTCGAGAGGCTGACCGGGTCCTCGACGAGCTCGAGCAGCGTCCGCACGCGCTCGGGCGGGAAGCCGCTCTCCTTCGCGATCTCGGGCAGCAGCGGCTCACGGTTCAGCTTCTGCGCGAGGACGCGGCGAGCGCGCATCACACGGCGCACCTGCTCGGCCACGTGGACGGGAAGGCGAATCGTCCGGCCCTGGTCGGCGAGCGCGCGGGTGATCGCCTGGCGGATCCACCAGGTCGCATAGGTCGAGAGCTTGAAGCCGAGCGTGTAGTCGAACTTCTCGACCGCCCGGATCAGGCCGAGATTGCCCTCCTGGATCAGATCGAGCAGCGGGACGCCGGCCTTCGTGTAGTTCCGCGTGATCGACATCACGAGGCGCAGGTTCGACTCGATCAGCTTCCGCTTCGCGGCTTCGTCGCCGAGGTCCTTGAGCCGGGCGAGCTCGCGCTCCTGGGCGGGCGTCAGCAGCGGGCCGTCGCCGATCTGGCGGACGTAAAGCTTGAGCGGGTCGGCCGTCTGGGGCTCGGTGGGCTCCGTCTCGACCTTGTCGACCTCGTCGACCTCGGCGGGCGCAGGAACGACCTCGAGCCGAGGCTCGGGGGCGTGAGGCTCGGGAAGCGCCTCGGGGAGCGGCCGCTGCTCCATCACGCTGGGTCTATCGGCGCAACTCCTCCCTCGCTTGAGGGAGTTCCACCCACAAGGGGGATCAGACTTGGACGTGTTGAACCGAGAGAAACGGGCATGCCTAACTCTGAGGCACAGCCGACGTCTGACTCGGTGGCGGCCGCTTTGGTCGCTAGTTTCATTCCAGGGGTTTCCTGAAATGTGTGGAATTGCCGGATACAGCTTGAGCGCGCGCAGTAGCGTGGATCACACGCTGGCGGCGCAGGCGCTGCTCGCCGGAATCGCCGAGCGGGGCGCCGACGCGGTCGGCTACGCGTACCGGACTGGAAACGGCCCGGTCACGATCCACAAGCAGCGCTCCGGCGCGAGCGCCCTGCTCGAGGAGGTCGTCGTCCCCACGAGCACGACCGAGGCGCTGATCCACGTCCGCGACTACACCAAAGGGCACCCGAGCGTCGAGGCCAACAACCACCCCATCCGCCACGGGGCGGTCGTCGGCGTTCACAACGGGGTCATCCTCAACGACGACGAGCTGATGGACGAGCACGGCTTCGAGCGCGCCGAGTCCGAGATGACTGTCGACTCGGAGGCGATCTTCGCGCTCGCCGAGGCCCATTACGCAAACCCGAAGGCGCTCGAGGACCTCCGCGGCTCGATGGCCACGGCGTGGCTCGACGAGCGGCAGCCGGAGACGCTCTTCGTGGCCCGCGGCGTCGGGCGGCCGCTCTGGCTCGGCACCGGCCGCCACGAGACGCTGTTCGCCTCCACGAAGACCGCGCTCGAGGTGGCCGAGAAGTTCCTCCGGCTGAAGCTGCGCAAGCGCGAGATCGGCGAGGGGACGCTGACCGTGGTCGAACAGGGCGAGGTGCTCGGGAAGCTGCGCTTCGAGCCCGACCGTGACTTCGAGGAGCGTACGCTCCCGGCCGTGCGCGCGCCGCACGAGGGCACGTTCTGCCTCCAGCGCCTCGCGGCGCTCGCCGCGATCTCCTAACCGGCCCTAGTCGATCCGCCCGTCGGCACCCACTGCCGTTCCGGCGGCCAGCAGGCGCTCGCGGATCAGGAACTGGAAGGTCGACCAGGCGCCCGTCCGGCCCTCGAACATGCGGTAGATCTGCCACTCCGTGAGGAGCGTCTCGTCGGCCTTGCGCGCCTCGGCCCAGTCGGCGAACTTCGGCAGCCGCCCCAGCTCGCGTGCGAGCTCCATCCCCTGCTCCAGGGCGCGCTCCAGCTTCTCCTCCCCCACCGGGACGTCGAAGCCGGCCTCGCGCAGCGCGTTCGCGAGCGAGCCGAACGTGTGCCAGTAGAGGGACTTCGACGGCATCCGGCCGCGATGCTCCTCGATGTCGCGCGCGGTCGGGATGCCGTCGAGCTCCTCCCCCAGCTCCCGCAGCTGGTCGAGCAGCTCCTCGCGGGTGGCGAAGCGGCGCGGGACGAGGCCCGCCTTGCGCTTGGCCTTGTTCCAGCTGCCGAAGTGCTCGATCACGGTCTGCGGATGCACATTCGTCTCCAGGTCGGCTGCGAACTCTTTCATCGTCGGCGAACGGCCCAGCCGCTCCGCGCACGCGGACAGCTCGGCGAGGATCTGCTCGTCGGAGTAGCGCTTGCGGATGCCGGCCTGAAAGGCCTCGAGCGCCTTCCGGTCGATGCCCGCGAGCGCGCGGTACTGGGGCCGGCGGGGCATCGTTCTTCCAATAAGAATAGAGCAACTGCGCCCGATCGCAAACTGCGGGCTAGCGAATGCGGGCGTTTGCTACCGCGTCAGATCAGGACGCGTCAGGACGCGACCAGGACGCGCGGGCGCGTGTCCTCGTCGTCGATGCCCTCGAGGGGCAGGATCCGCTCGAGCGCGGCCACACAGCGCGGGCAGAACTGGGTGCCTGCGGCGCGCCTGAGCTCGTCCAGCGCCTCCGCAGCGGGCCGGGCGGCCCGGTAGATGCGCGTCGTCAGCATCGAGTCGAGCGCGTCCGCGACGTGGATGATCCGCGCGCCGAGCGGGATCTCCTCGCCCTTCAGGCCATCGGGGTAACCGGTGCCGTCGAAGCGCTCGTGGTGGTGGCGGATGGCCGGCACAGCGTCGTTCAGGAAGCCGAGGCGATCGATGATGCGCGCGCCCTCGTCGGCGTGGCGCTGCATCAGCTCCCACTCCTCCGCCGTCAGGCTCGCGGGCTTGAGCAAAATCGCGTCGGGGATCGCGAGCTTGCCGATGTCGTGGAAGAGCGCCGCGTGGCCGAGCAGGTCGAGCTCGGCCTGCGAAAGGCCCAGCTCGCGGCCGATGGCCAGGGCGAGCTGCTGGACTCGTCGCGAGTGGCCGGCGGTGTAGGCGTCGCGCGCGTCGACGGTGGCCGAGAGGCTCTCCATCGCGGCCGTCGAGCGCTCCTTGAGCAGCCGGTTTGCGTGCTCGAGTGAGACGTTCTGGGTCTGGATCGTCTCGGCCGCGGCGCGGAGCTTCTGCGCGCTGCGCTGCGTGTGGCGCAGGTAAGCCTCCTGCGTCTTGCGCATCAGCAGCAGCGGCACCGCGAAGACGGCCAGCGCCCAGAGGCCCGCCGTCTCGTGGCCGACCCAGATCACACCGCCGATGAAGCCGTAGACGAGGTAGTGCGTGGCGAGCCACGCGAAACGTTCCCGGAAGACGGCCCACCAGCGCTCGTGACCCTCGATCGCAACGACGGCGCTGAGGAGGCTCATGTTGACGCCGAAGTACGTCGCTCCCGCGGCGATCCCGGCGGCGACGTAGACGAACTTGCCCAGGTCGCCGCTGAAGCCGGCCGTGAAGACGGCCGCTGCCGCGAGCGACGAGAGCGTGAGTGTGCCGACGTTGAAGACCACGTAGTGGAACGGCGAGCGCCTGGCGCTCCACTCGACTGCTGCGATCGTGAGCGCGATGGCGAGTGCGGCACGCGGCCCGAAGAGCGCGGCGCCGGCAATGGAGCCGACGGCGCTGACCGAGATCGAGCCGTCGTCGACCTCGAGCGCGAGCGCCTGCCCCGCGCCGACGAGCGCGACGAGGGCGATCAGGCCGATCCAGTCGGTGCTGGTGCCGAAGATCGCGCCGAACAGGCCTGCGGCCACGCCCACGGCGCTCACGAGCGCCACGAAGAGCGCGAGGCGGCTCGACAGCGAGAGGAACCGCGGCCCGTGCATCGCGTGCGGCCGCGGGTGTCGCCGCTCCTGCTGCGGCGCGCTTTCGGGCGGCGGCGGCAGCGGGACGATGTGGTCGCCGTCCTCCGGCACGGCCACCAACCTGCCCTGGCGCTTCTCGGGCATCAGCAGCGGCTCGGAGCTTGCGTCGAGGACGCGGTTTCGCCCCTGGAGCTTCGCCCGGTAGACGGCCAGGTCGGCCTGGTGGATGAGCTCGTTGGCGTCCGAGCCGTCGCGCGGGTAGCCCGCGACGCCGATCGAGACGGTCGCGCGGATCGGCTCGCTCGAGGTCTCGACGTCGTACGCGCGCGAGGCGACGGTCCGGCGGATTCGCTCGGCGATCTCGAACGCCTGCTCCGGCGGCGTCTCCGGGAGCAGGATGGCGAACTCCTCGCCGCCGAACCGCGCCGGGACGTCGTAGTGGCGTAGCTGGGAACGGAAGACTTCGGCGATCCCCTGCAGCACCGCGTCGCCGGCCAGGTGGCCGTACGTGTTGTTGATGTCGCGCAGCAGGTCGAGGTCGGCCATGATCAGCGACAGGGGCCGCTCGAAGCGTTCCGCGCGCAGGAGCTCCTCGTTCAGCGCCGCGGCGAAGTGGCGCGCGTTGAAGAGGCCGGTCTTCGGGTCGACGCGAGCTTCCTCCTGCAGCTGCGGCACCGAGAGCGAGCGGTGGATCAGCAGGAGCGGGGCGACGGCGAACGGGATCAGCCACGGGTTCGTGGCCCAGAAGGCGGCCATCGCCACCCCGAGCATCGCGAGCACGAGGTCGGTCGAGAGGCTCGGGAACGAGAACAGCCCGGACTCGCGTAGCGAGTGGCCGCGCGCGAGGTGGAGCATCGGCGCCATCAGCAGGTGGTTCACCGCCACCATCGCGGCCGCGGCGGACAGGCCGGCGAGCGCGTACTCGACGTCGGACGCGGGAGCGAGCCGCAGCACGCCGTGGAAGGCCGCGTACGCCGCCAGCATCGACAGCGTCCAGTTGCAGATGTTGAAGATCTGGATGTACCAGGCGCTGCGGTTCTTCAGCCACTCGGGAATGTGCTGGACCACCCCGATCAGCACGATCAGCTCCGGCGGGAGCAGCATCACCGCCGGGATCAGGAACACGATCGTCGTGTGGTACGACTGGTTCCGCGGCGTGCGGACGACGAACAGCTGCGCAACGGCCGCGATCGCGCCGAGGATCAAGAACGTCGCCCAGCCCGGTGTGTGCGGGCTGAGATGCGACAGCAGCGGCACGGTGACCGCGATCGTGATGGCAGCGACCACGAAGAAGTAGCCGGCCGCCTTCGGCGCAAGTCGCGGCGACTCGGTGCCGGGCGCCTCGACATCGTGCGCGATTGCGCTCGGGACCGCGCTCATGCGGGCCGCTCCGCGGGTCGCGTCAGGCTCACAGCCAACCCCGTCATCGCCTGCTGGTGGTCTCCGATCTCCGCGCGATCGGCGCGGCGCCGCATGAACTGAAGCCGTGCTTCGTGGTGACGTTCGCCGTGCGGCTCACCACCACTGGAAGCTACGTCGCACCGCCTGGGGTCACATCCCCCTTTATCGGTACGGCCCGAATATCCCCCGAAAGAGTGAGGGGCCGGGTGGTCGCCCGGCCCCTCGGAAG
>JBEVNN010000192.1:0-2697 GCA_040508095.1 Gaiellaceae bacterium | reverse complement strand
TCGATCACCCAGTCCGCGAGGCGCCGCCCGAGGAGCGGGTGCAGGTGCTTGGGAGTCGCGGAGTGCATGCGCGTGCCCAGCCCTGCTGCCAGCACCACCGCTGCGAGTCGGCTCTCGGTCACGGCAAAGATGGCTGGGGCGCCAGGATTCGAACCTGGGATCGCGGGACCAAAACCCGCTGCCTTACCACTTGGCTACGCCCCATCACTCGGTGAAGTCGTCTCATTGTGCGTACGACGGTCGCGCGGGCGAAGCCCGAACGACCTCTAGGCGGCGTCGCAAGCGACGCCTTGGCACTTGGCTAGGCCTCATCATGCGGAAGGTCTTGTGCGCAGGCGGCTCATCGAGCCGGGAGAGCTTAGCCCCGTTCGTGAAAAAGGAACACCAGCGCGATCACCGCGAAGATCGCGGCCAGTACGAGCGGCAGCCAGCTGAGCAGAACACCGAGGATCACGACGACGACCGCGAGGGCCTGCGAGGCGCCGGCGATCCACGCGATCTGGTAGGTGGTGTCGGACTTGGCGTTGCGGCCCCAGAGCGCGTAGATCGCGAGCACCGGGACTGCGATCGCGATCACCGTCCACTTCGTGAAGCTCGGTGAGACCGCGACGATGATTCCCTCGATGACAGCGATCCAGAGCGTGATCCGGATCCGGCGCGCCTTCAGCCAGCGTCCCCACTTCGTCGAGCCGTGCTCGATGGTGGTGCCACGCTCCAGCGACTCGTTCGTGCCCATCGTGCTCAACCGTACCAAGTGGGAACCGTGACCCAGGTGCGGCCGAAGGCGCGCAGCTCGCGCTCGGCAGCGACAGCCGGCTCGCGGTGCAAGAAGAGGCCGTAGACGGTCGGTCCCGCGCCGCTCACGTCCGCGCGGAAGGCGCCCAGGGCGCGCATCTTCTCGGCGTGCGCAGAGGACGCGAGGTCGTTCGGCGGGAGGGCCGCGAGGTCGCGCGGCCGCCGGATCTCACCGAGGGCGCGCTCGAGCTGCGCGAGCCGCTTGTCGAAGCCGTCGGCACCGCCGCGACCGTCGAAGGCGCCGTAGACCTCGGCGGTCGAGAACTTGCGCGTGTCGTGCGGAAGCAGCAAGACGACCCAGTAGTCCTGCGGCAGGTCGAGCGGTGCGAGGCGTGTACCGGTACCGGTTCCGAGCTGCGGCCCGTTCGACAGGAAGAACGGGACGTCAGCGCCGAGCTCCGCGGCGAGCTCGTGCAGAAGCTCGCCGGGGAGCGGCTCCGGGAGGGTGGCGTTGGCGAGACGCAGCGCAGTCGCGGCGTCCGAGCTGCCGCCGCCGAGGCCCGCGGCAACGGGGATGTTCTTCCAGATCCGGGCGTCCCAGCGCGGTTCGGCGCGAGCGGCCTCCGCGAGGCGTTGGAGAGCTTCGCGGACGATCGTGTCCTCGGGGAACCCCTCGATACGCAGCGCGTCTGCGGGCTCAACGCGCACCCGGTCGGCGAGATCGATTCGCTGCAGCACCGTCGCGACCTCGTGGCGGCCGTCGTCCCGCTTCGGCCCGACGACGAGCGCGAGGTTCAGCTTGGCGGTGGCGGGCGCGCGGTTCACGGCTCGAGCGCGCACGTGAGCGCGACGAACTCGGGCGGTTCGAGCTCCTCGGCTCGGATCGAAGCATCACGACCGATTGCCGTGAGCGCCTGAGCCGCGCGGTGGCGGTCGGCGACGCCTGCCAGTGCGAGTGAGTTCGCGAGCAGCTTGCGTCGGTGCGCGAACGCCGCGGTTACGACTCGCTTCACGCGCGCGAAGTCGCCGGGAAGCTCGCGACGGCGAAACGCCACGAGCGCCGAGTCGACGTTGGGGCGCGGCCGGAAGACCGTTCGCGAAACCGGATGGAAACCGGTTCGTTCGGCCGCGAGCTGGACGAGAACCGACACCGCGCCGTACGCCTTCGTCGAAGGCTGCGCGAAGAAGCGCTCGGCGACCTCACGCTGCACCATGACCGTCCAGTGGCCGACGGCCGGCAGCCCGTCAAGGCTCTCGACGACCAGCGGCGTCGCGACGTTGTACGGGAGGTTCGAGACGAGCTTCGTCGGCGGCGGGTCGAGGCCGCCGAGGTCGAGCCGGAGCGCGTCGCCGAAGTGGAGGGCGACGTTCGCACGCTCGCCGAGCGTCTCGCGGAGGCGCGGCTCGAGCGAGCGGTCGAGCTCGACCGCATGGACCAGTGAGACACGGTCCGCGAGGTACGTCGTCAGAACGCCCAGGCCGGGCCCGATCTCGAGCACGACGTCGATCGGATCGAGCTCGGCGAGCCGGCCGATCACGCCGAGGAGGTTCTCGTCGACCAGGAAGTGCTGGCCGAGCTCCTTCTTCGCCGCGGGTCTGCTCACGGCAGGCCGAAGGCGGCGGCCGCGTTCGCGTCGAGCTGCTTCGCGAACTCGCCTTCGGACTCGTCGCGCGCCGCCGCCAGGGCGGCGACGGTGTGGACGACGTTCGCTGGCTCGTTCGGCCGCCCGCGGCGCGGCTGCGGCGACAGGTATGGGCTGTCCGTCTCGGCGAGCAGGCGCTCACGCGGAACCGCGCGCGCGGCCTCGCGCAGCTCCTCCGCCTTGGGGTAGGTCACGTTGCCGGCGAACGAGACGTAGTAGCCGCGCTCGAGCGCCGGCGCCAAGAGGTCTGGTTCCGAGAAGCAGTGGAGCACGACCGCGCCGCCGAAGCCGGCGAGCAGCTCAGCCGTCTCCTGAGCCG
>JBEVNN010000175.1:0-4914 GCA_040508095.1 Gaiellaceae bacterium | reverse complement strand
CGTCCCAGTGAAAAACACGGCAATCGGCGCGGAGCAGAGTCTCGATCTGCTCGCCGAGGCGCGAGAAGTCGGCCGCGTAGATCGAGGGCTCGACCTCGAGCGTCCGGATCCAGTCGCTCCAGCTCACGCAGTTGATCCTTTCAGGCGGGCAATGAAGAACCCCGACGTGCCGTGCCGGTGCGGGAGCGTGAGCAGGAACTCCCCCCGCCGCGGATGCGCGAACTGCGGCCACTCCTCGCCTAGCGGCTCCGGCTCGAGCCCGCTCGCGTCGACGACGGCCTCGTTCTCGTCCGCGTTGATCGTGCAGACCGCGTACGTCACCGTACCGCCCGGCCTCACCCGCTCGGCGGCGGCGCGCAGCAGGTCGCGCTGCAGCTCCGGCAGCGGCTTCCCGCGCCAGCGCAGGTCGGGACGCGCGGCGAGCACGCCGAGGCCCGAGCATGGTGCGTCGACCAGGACACGGTCGAAGTCGCCGAGGTCGTCGGGCAGCTCGAGCGCGTCGGCGTGCACGACCCGAACGTTCTTCGCGCCCAGCCGCTTGCAGTTGCCCTCCAGCTCGCGGGCCCGCCCTTCGTGCTTCTCGACCGCGACGACCTCCGTGGCCGCCTCGGCGAGCTGCGTCGTCTTGCCCCCGGGCGCTGCGCAGAGGTCGAGCACCCGCTCACCATCCTGTGCGCCCACGGCGAGCCCGGCGAGCTGCGAGCCCCGGCTCTGGGGCCAGACGAAGCCGACCGCGAGGTCGCACTCGTCTACGCGGTCGACCCGCAGCGCGCCGGGGATCTCGGGATCCGGCTCGCCCGCCACCGGCCCGCGGCGAAGCCTGTTCAGCCGCACGACGGTCTCCGGGGCCTCGTTCTGCGCGCGCATCAGCGCGAGCGACTCCTCGCCGTCGAGGTCGCGCCACCAGACTCGCGCGACCCAGTCCGGGTACGAGTGGCGCAAGGCGGCCTCCTCCGGCGTCGTGTCCGGGAGCGACTCGACGAGCTCGCGCAGCCCGAGACCAAGCCGCCGCATGACGGCGTTCGTGAACTTGACCGCGCGCTCGAGCCCCGCGGCTCGCACGAGCTCCACGGACTCGTTCACCGCCGCGTGCGCCGCGACCTCGGAAAACGCGAGCTGGTACGCGCCCAGCCGAAGCGCCGCGCGAACCGGTGGGTCGAGCTTCGCGACCGGCCGCTTGCCAAGCTCCTCGATCCCATGGTCGAGCGTGCGGACGCGCTGGACGGTTCCGTACGCCAGGCGCTGCGCCAGCGCCCGGTCCCGCGCGTCGAGACCCTCCGCGGCGCTGCGAAAAGCCCGGTCGGCGTAGGCGTCGTCCTCGAACACGCGCACGACCGTGTCGAATGCAGCACGGCGTGCAGGCGCAACACTCATCGCAAACCGCGCAGGAACTCGTCGTAGCCCATGCGCCTGCGTCCCTCCGGCTGCACCTCGACCGGGACGAGCTCGCCGTCCTCGATGCGCGCTCGCCAGATCGTGACCGGCCGCCCGTGCAGCTCCCCACGCGCGCCGATGTGCGGAGAGAGCGCGCGAATCCGGTTGAGCAGCTCCTGCGGCGGGCGACTCCAGTCGAGCTCGCGATCCTCTGGACGGATCTTCTCCGCGTACGTCACGCCGTTGGAGGGCTGCGGCCGCAGCTGAGGCTCCGGTAGCGCCTCCTCCAGTAGCTCGGCGGCGAGCTCGCCGGCCCGGGCCGACACGGTGCCGAAGTCGTCCTCCGGCCCGACCGGGAACGCATGCTGCGCCGCGATCGGCCCCGCATCGAGCTCGCGCACGAGCTCGATGATCGTCACGCCCGTCTCCTCGTCGCCGGCCATCAACGCGCGCTCGATCGGAGCGGCGCCGCGCCACCGCGGGAGCAGCGACGGGTGCACGTTCAGCCACAGAGCCCGCTCGAGCACGGGCTCGGGGATCAGCAAACCGTAGGCCGCGACGACCACCGCCCCCACCTCGGGGTCGAAGTCGTCGAGCCGCTCGGGCTGGCACACCTCGATCCCGAGCCGCTCCGCGGTCTCCTTCGCCGGCGGCGGCGCGAGCTTCCGCCCGCGGCCGCGCGGACGGTCAGGCCGCGTGAGGAGGTACTCGACGTCGTGCTTCGCGGCGAGCCGCTCGAGCACGTCCGCTCCGAGCGGCGCGGTCGCGGCGACCGCCAGCTCCATCAGTGCCTCTTCCGGTGATGGCCCCCTGGTTCCCGGTCGCTAGCACCAAGCCAGAGGTCGCACTCGGCCGCAGGCCAGGCTGGTTGCCTGGCCAAGATCGAGGGTGGCGTCTGGCGCAGCGTGATAGCGGGCGAGAGACGGGCGGCCATTGCCGGGAGAGGCACTAGCGGACGACGACGGGCTGAGGCCGCAGCGTCGCGAGGGCCTCGCGCCGCGCCTCGGCGGTCGTGCGGTCGAGGATCAGCACGCCGTCCAGGTGATCGAGCTCGTGCTGCGCGATCCGCGCCGGAAGCGCGTCGAGCTCGAGCCGCACGTCGTTCCCCTCCGGATCCTTGCCCTCGACCGTCAGCGAGACGTGCCGCTCGACGGGGATGACGACGCCTTGCAGCGACAGGCAGCCCTCGGTGTCGCTCTCGCGCTCCTCCGAGGTCGCCGTGAACGTGGGATTCACGATTACCACTGGCTCCCCCTCCGGATCGGGCAAGAAGGCGAAGACGCGGCGCAGGACGCCGATCTGCGTCGCCGCGAGTCCGAGCCCGTTCGCCTCGCGCAGCAAGTGCTTCAGCCGCTCCGTGAGGCCTGCGAGGTCGCCGTCGAACTCCTCGACCTCACGCGCGCGCATCCGCAGCACGGGATCGGGGTACTGGCGGATCTGGGCGAGCGCGAGCCGCCGCCGGGCTTCGGCCTCGGGATCGAGCTTCTGGTTCCGGACCTCGCCGGTTTCATCCGCCACCGGCTCGAATTCTATGAACGGTCAGAGGCTCTGCGGGTCGACGTCGACTACCGCGGTGACGCCGGCCTTGCGCATCGCCGGCGCGGCGGCGGCCAGCAGCTGCGCCGCGCGTGCGGCGACGCGTCTCGGCTCTGACGTTTTCGCGACCAGCTGGGCACGGTAGCGGCCACGCAGGCGCAGGAGGGGCGCCGGGCCAAGCAGCTCCTCGCCGAGCCCTGCCTTCAGCTCCTCGAGGAGCGCGGACGGCGCCCGCTCATCGGCACCGGTCGCGACAACACGGACGAGGTGGCGGTACGGCGGGTAGCCGAGCTCGCGCCGGCGCCGCAGCTCGTCGGCGAGGAAGCGCGGTACGTCGTGATTCGCCGCGAGCGCGACGGGCCGAGCGTCCGGCTGAAACGTCTGCACGAGCACGCGTCCGGGCGCGTCGCGGCCGCTGCGGCCCGCGAGCTGCGTCAAGAGCTGAAACGTGCGCTCCTCGGCGCGGAAGTCCGGCAGGCCGAGGCCGGTGTCGGCGTCGACCACCGCGGCGAGGGCGACGCCCGCGAAGTGGTGCCCTTTCGCCACCATTTGCGTCCCGAGCAGCACCGCGCGGTCGGCGTCGCGGAAGCGCTGCAGCGCGGCGGCGAGCTCTTCCGGGTGGGAGGCGGTGTCGGCGTCGAGCCGGATCAGCTCGAGCTCGGGCATCTTCGCGGCGAGCTCGCGCTCGAGCCGCTGCGTGCCCGCGCCGATCCGCGCCAGCTCGACGGAGCGGCAGGCCGGACACTCCTCCGGGCGCGGCTCGACGTGGCCGCAGTGGTGGCAGTGCAGCCGCTCGTCGCGGTGCAGCACGAGCGCGACGTCACACTGAGGGCAGCGGAACGTGGTGCCGCACGCGCGGCAGTGCAGCGCGGGCGCAATCCCGCGCCGGTTGAGCAGCAGGATCGCTTTGCCCCCGCCCTCCGCGAGCTTGCCCAGCTCGGCAAGCAGCGGCGCCGAGAGCGGATAGCCGGCCTCGCGGCGGAGGTCGACGACGCGTACCGGCGGCAGCTTCGCGCCCAGCCGCTCGCCGAGCTCGAGCCGCTCGAGCCGCTCCCAGCTCTCGGGCCGCGGTGTCGCACTCCCGTAGAGTGCGACCGCGCCTTCGAGCGCTGCGCGCTTGGCGGCGACGGTGCGCGCGTCGTAGCGCGGGTCGGACTCCTGCTTGTACGACGGGTCGTGCTCCTCGTCGACACAGATCAACCCGACGCCGTGCATCGGCGCGAAGATCGCCGACCGCGCGCCGACGACCACGCGGGCCTCGCCGCTCGCGATCCGCTCGCGCTCGTCGCGGCGCTCCGCATCGGTGAGGCCGGAGTGGAGGATCGCGACCGAGTCGCCGAAGCGCGCCCGGAAGCGCCCGACGGTCTGCGGTGCGAGCGCGATCTCCGGGACGAGCACGATCGTCCCCAGGCCCCACTCGAGGGCGGCCGCGGCGGCCCGGAGGTAGACCTCGGTCTTGCCGCTCCCGGTGGCGCCGTAGAGCAGGAAATGGCCACCACCGGAGTCCAGCGCTTCGGTCACCCGCGCGAGCGCCGCCTCCTGCCCGTCGCTCAGCCGCTCCGGCGGCGCCTCGCCGTCCAGCGACTGCCGCTCTGCGGGAGGCGCTTGCTCCTTGCGGCGGGCGCGACGCAGCGGCGCGACGAGCTCCAGCGCGCGTGCCGGGGTCGACCCGTAGTACTCCGCGAGCCAGAGCGCGAGCTCCACGAGCCGCGCGGGGAGCTCCTCGAGTACGCGTTCCACTGGCACCGCCCTCACGCCCGCCGGCAGCGCAACGTCGACGCCGGTGACGACTCCCCGCCGGCGGGCGTTGCCGAACGTGACCTCGACCACGGACCCGAGCCGAACCTCGTCCGGGACCTCGTACGTGAACTCGCGCGCCAGACCGCGCGCAGTGACGAGCGGGAAGACCGACGCGTACCGGCTCACGGCGCCAGCCTAGAGCCGGAAGGTGACGCTAGCCGCCGGCCGCTTCGATGATCAGCTCGGTGCCGAAGCCGAGGAACA
>JBEVNN010000130.1:0-2923 GCA_040508095.1 Gaiellaceae bacterium | reverse complement strand
GATCGTCGTGCCCGCGAGCCTGGTCGTCCTGTGGTTGCTGCCGCTCGTGCGCGAGACCGCCTCGCACAACCCTTCGCGGGCCGAGCTCCGGCGCGCGTTCGCGGGCTACGGCCAGGAGCTCGACGTCTTCGGGCTGCACAGCTACCGCCTGAGCCCCGAGCTGTTCGGCCGGGCCGGCGCGGTCGCGGTCGCGTCGCTCGCGCTCCTGCCGCTCGCAGTCTTCGCGCACCGGCGGATGTGGGGTGCGTTCGTGCTCGGCTCGATGCTGGCGACGCTGATGATCGCACTGCTGCCGTTCGTCTTCCCGTACTTCGCGGACGCGATCTCCCTCTCGCAGGCGCGCCGGATCATCGCCTTCTCGCCGAGGCCGTTCGTGCTCGTCGGCGGCGCGCTGGTGCTCGCGGGCTGGCTGCGCTGGGCGCTCTTGCCCGTTGCGCTCGCGGCCGGGATCGCCGTACAGCTGGCCTACCCGGGCGACTTCGGCGCGCCGTACCGCTTCGTCAACGGCGGGCCACGGCTACTGACGTGGATCGCCTTCGGCGCGGCGATCGCGGCGCTGCTCGCGGCCGGGGTCTTCGGCCGGAGGATCCCCGAGATCCAGGGCTCACCCGCGATTGCGGCCGCGGCGGTCGTGTGCTTCCTGATCCCGGTCGCCGTCCACGGCTACTCCCACTGGACGCGCTCACCGACCGCCCGCCTCGGCCTGCCCCAGAAGCTCGTCGCCGCGGTTCACCGGGACGTGCCGAAGGGCGACGTCGTCTTCTCGGACGCCCTCACGGCCTACGAGCTGGGCGCGTTCGCGCCCGTGTACGTGAATGCGGCGCCGACCTCGCACGTCGCGGACACGAAAGCGAACCGGCCGACCGCGCGGCTCAAGGACGCGCGGCGCTTCTTCCGCGACCGCGGCCCGCTGTCGCTGCCGCGCAGTTACGGTGCGCACTGGCTGCTGGTCGACCGACGGCGCGTCGGCAACGTCCGCTTCCGGCTGCCGCGCGTCTACGTCGGCTCACGTTACGTTCTGTATCGGCTCCCTGCATGAAAGTCCTGCTCGTCACCATGTATTTCCCGCCCGCGGGCGGCGGCGGCGTCCAACGGCCGCTGAAGCTGGCGACCCATTTGCCGACGCTCGGGATCGAGACCCACGTGCTCGCGCCCGACGATCCGAAGTGGCTGCACCGCGACGAGGAGCTCCGGCCGCCTACGCAGGCCTTCGTCCACCGCGCCCGTTACCTGGGGCCGAAGGCGCGCCTCCCGTCCGAGGAGCTGCGCGGCCTCACCGGGGTCGACCTCGCGCTGGCTCAGGCGCGGCTCGCCGGAAGGCGGCTGCTCCTCCCGGACGCGAGCGTCACGTGGGCGCCGACGGCGATTCCCGCGGCCGTGCGCATCGTGCGCAACGAGGGCATCGACGCGATCATTACGACGAGCCCGCCGCTCTCGATGAACCTGATCGGCGCGAGCGTGAAGAAGCTCACGGGGGTGCCGTGGATCGCCGACCAGCGCGACTCGCTGGTGCTGAACGCCGACCGGCGCTTCGAGCGCAAGACGGTGCAGGCGAAGGAGAAGGCGCTCGAGCGGGTCGTGCGGCTGGTCGCGAACAACGCGGACGGGATCGTCGCGGTCTCGGAGGCGATCGCGGACGAGCTGCGCGGGTTCAACCCGTCCGGCCCCGTGCGCGTGATCCCGAACGGCTGTGACTTCGACGACTTCGCGGGGCTCGAGTACACGCCCGGCGACCGCTTCCGGATCACGCACACCGGCAGCTTCTTCGGCCAGCGCAACCCGCGTGCGTTCCTCTCCGCACTCGCCTCGTCAGGCCTGGACGATGTCGTGGCGCGCTTCGTCGGCGACTTCCGCTCCGTCGACCGCGAATGGGTGCAGGAGCTCGACCTCGGCGACCGGCTGGAGCTGCTCGACTACCTGCCGCACCGGCGTGCGCTCGAGCTGCAGCGCGACTCCGAGGCGAACCTCCTGCTCCTGCCCGAGGCGGCGGGACGCGGGAAGGTCGTGCCGAGCGGGAAGATCTTCGAGTACCTCGCGGCGGAGCGGCCCATCCTTGCGGCGGTTCCGACCGACGGTGCGGCGGCGAAGCTCGTGCGCGAGACGGGCGCCGGGATCGTCGTCGGGCCCGAAGACGAGAAAGGGATCCGTGAGGCGCTCGTGGGTCTGCACGCACGCTGGAAGGCCGGCCACCTCGGCGACGGCTACTTGACCGACGACGAGCGGAACCGACTCTCCCGCAAGACACGCGTCGAGGAGCTGGCCGAGCTGCTCTGGAGCCTGGAATGACGGCGATCGCGGCGACCCAGGCGCGACCTCGCGCGCTGGCGCAGGAAAGCAGGCTCGTCCCGTTCTTCTTCTTTGCCACGGCGTTCTGCTGCACGTTCGCCAAGGTGCAGTGGAGCGCGGGAGGCAACCTCTTCCTCGCCGACCTCACGTGCGGCGGCTTCCTGCTCTTCTACTCGCTCGACCGCCTCGGCCGCCGCTCGCAGCCGGCGCCGCGCGCTGCGGCGCTCCTGATCGCGTTCCTGCTCGCCTTCCTGCTCGTCTACCTGATCGGCTTCTTCAACCTGGAGACGGGCCAGGCGCTCGACCAGTTCGTGAAGGGCCTCGTCAAATGGCTGCTCCACTTCGGCTTCCTGATCGCCGGCCTCGTCTACCTCTCGCGCAAGCCGCTCGACTTCTACTGGAAGACGCTCGCGTGGTTCCTCGGCGGGATCACCGCCAACGGGGTCTACGGGATCCTGCAGCTGCTCGCCGCCCAGGCCGGCCGCAACCTCGACACGCTCTTTCTGAACCCGATCACCGGCGGCGCGAGCCAGATCAACATCTACGGCGCCGTCAACGGCTCGAGCGTCTACCGGCCCAACGCGTTGACCGGCGACCCGAACCACCTCGGGATCGAGCTGCTGATGCCGATCCTGAT
>JBEVNN010000121.1:0-3798 GCA_040508095.1 Gaiellaceae bacterium | reverse complement strand
CCCTGGTCGATCGCGACATCGGCGAGGACGGCACCGTCCTTCATCTGCGCGACCATCTCGCGCGTCACGAGCTTTGGCGCCACGGCGCCGGGGATCAGGACGGCGCCGATCACGACGTCGGCCTCTACTATCGACTCCTCGATCTGTAGCGACGACGACATCACGAGGCTCACCCGGCCCGACAGAATCTCGTCGAGGTGGCGCATCCGATCGACCGAGCGCTCGAGGATGGTCACGTTCGCGCCGAAGCCCAGCGCGATCACGGCGGCGTTGTAGCCGACGATCCCGCCGCCGATCACGAGTACGCGGCCTGGCGATACTCCGGGCACGCCGCTGAGCAGCAGGCCGCGGCCACCGAGCGGCTTCTCGAGGAAGTACGCACCGGCCTGCGCCGCTAGCCGGCCGGCGATCTCGCTCATCGGAGCCAGCAGCGGTAGTGCGCCGTTGTCCGTCTCCACCGTCTCGTAGGCAACGCACGCCGCGCCGCTCTCGGCGAGCGCTAGGGTGAGCTCCTCGCTCGCCGCGAGGTGGAGGTAGGTGAAGAGGACGAGACCCTCGCGTAGGTGTGGGTACTCCGCCGGCAGAGGCTCCTTCACCTTGAGCAGGAGCTCGGAATCGCGCCAGACCTCGTCGACGGACGCGAGGGTGGCGCCAACCGCGCGGTAGACGTCGTCCGGGAACGAGCTGCCCTCGCCGGCGCCTCTCTCGACGACCACGTCGTGCCCGCCCTGAACGAGCTCCCGCGCGCCCGCGGGCGTCAGCGCGACGCGGTACTCGTCGGACTTGATCTCCTTGACGACTCCGACCTTCATGGGGGCGAGAAACCCTAGCTTCTCGGCGCTTGGCCGATGTCGAGACACGCCGTGGACGGTCCGTCACAGATCAGGCACGAGGCGTCACAGACACGTGCGGCCGGGCCGAATATGCTCGCCTCGGGGAGGAGGCCGGGCGAACCGTAGTGAGGAGCGGCCGTGAGACCGCGATGGCAGAGCAGGGGGGCGATCACCGAGCTCACGCGTTACGGAGCCGCTAGGGAATCAGCCGAGCAGCGCGCGCGCCGCGACGCCGGCGCCGTAGGCGGCCGCGAAGAAGTCCGGATCTTCGTCCGGGCCGCGGCCCATGTGCGAGAGCGGCAGTCCCGCGCACGCCTCGCGCCAACCGTCCGACGGCTCCGCAACCACGACCTCGCCGCGCACGAGCGCGAGCACGGCCTCGGTGTGGTGGGACCTTCCCCGGTGCCGGTCCCGCTCGTCGGCGGCGGAAACCCGCTGCGCGACGACCGGCGAGCCGCCGAGCGAAAGTGCCGCGTTCGCCGCGTCTGCAGCCGCAAGGCCGCCGTGACCGAAGCGCGTCCCGGTCCCGACGATCCCCGGGCCGACCGAGCACACGGCCACGTCGTGCTCCCCGCGGGCCCAGAGCAGTGCCGAGGCCGGTGAGACGCATTGCACGTCCGCGTCGAAGCACGGCGCCACCGCCGCGGTCGAGGCCAGCAAGCCGCGCTCCCGCAGCGTCCGTACCGTGTCCGACAGCGACACCGGCAGTGCGCCGCCTGTGAGCTGCAGGTACACGACGCGCAGCCCCTCCAGTGCCGCGCACACCGGCGTGACCTGGCTGTGGAGCGAGCAGCAGACGACCGGCATCCCCTCCAAGGCGTCCACACTCTCCCCCGCCTCCTCCGCATGGACACGCGCGTGCTGGAGCGGCGTGTACGGCAGCACCATCACGTGCGCGCCTTCCTCTGCCGCGAGCTCGAGACCGCGCGTCAGGTTCGCGTAGAGGACATCGAACCCACCGCTGCCGAGCTCGAGCGCCCGCGCCTGCACGTTCACCAGCACCTCGTCCTCGAGCGCGACCGGCCCCGTGACCGTCGGGTAGGCGACGCAGGCGATCCCGTCGACCTCCAGCCGGACGAAGGCATCGTGCCGCTCGCGGATCGCGGTGACGCGGCCGCGCCGCAGGCTAAGCGGCACCGTCGACCTCGCCGGCCGCCTCGACGAGCGCCAGCGTCACATCGACCATCTCGTGCAAGTCCGCGACGGCGATCCGCTCGTCGGGGGTGTGGATGTCGGTCATCCCGTTCGCGAGGTTCACGCACTGCAGGCCGCGCTGATTGAAGACGTTCGCGTCGGCGCCGCCGCCCGAGAAGATGTACGACGGCTCGCGCCCCACCCGCTCGAGCGCCGCCGCCGCGATCCGCACAGGCGGGTCGTCGCGGCGGAAGCGATACCCGGGTGATACGCCCGAGACCTGCGTCTCGACTTCACACTCCTCCAGGCTCGCCGCGAAGGTGACCGTCTCGAGCATCTCGCGGATCAGGTCGGCGAGCTTGCGCTCGTCGTGGCTGCGCGCTTCGGCGGCGAACTCGCACCATTCGGGGACGACGTTGCGAGCCGTCCCACCCTGGATGCGTCCGACGTTCGCCGAGGTCTCCTCGTCCAGCCGTCCGAGCCGCAGGTCCGCGATCGCGCGTGCGGCGGCGGCGATGGCCGAGCGCCCGTCCTCCGGAAACATCCCCGCGTGCGCAGCGCGGCCGTGGAACCGGACGTCGAGCTTCTGCTGGTGCGGCGCGCCGAGGATGATCTCGCCGATCGGGCCCGCGTGGTCGTAGACGTAGCCGAGCCGAGCGGCCAGCCGCGACTCGTCGAAGGCGTCGGCGCCCATCAGGCCGACCTCTTCCTTCGGCGTGAACAGCAGCTCGATGCCGGGATGGGTCAGCCCGTCTTCGATCAGGCGCGCAGCCGCCTCGAGCATCGCCGCCACCGCAGACTTGTCGTCGGCGCCCAGGATCGTGCCGGCCGCGTTTCGCACCACCTCGTCCTCGCCCACGACCGGCTCGATCGCCGCCTCCGGCAAAACGGTGTCGAGATGCGCGCAGAAGAAGAGGGGCTCGCCGGCGCCACCGGTCGGCTCGAGCCGGCAATAGACGTTCCCCATCGTCGAGCCGACCTTCGCACCGGCGTCGTCCTCGTCGGCCTCGAGCCCGAGCGCCGCGAGGTAGTCCAGCACGCGGTCGGCGACGGCGCGCTCCTCTCCCGGCGGGCTCGGCAGCGCCGCGAGCTCGACGAACGTCGCGAGTACATCGGATCCCCATTCAGGCCGGGCCACTAGGCGATCGTAGACGCGCGCGTTAGATTCATCGCATGAGCACGTCGGAGCCGCTCGTGCAGACAGTCCTCCTCGGCGAGGCCGTCGAGCATGCGCCGGTGGCGATCCTCGTCGCCGACGAGGAGATGCGGTACGTCGCCGCCAACGCTACGGCAACGAAGCTGCTCGGCTACACGCGGGACGAGTTCCTGCAGCTGCGTGTGACCGACGTGGCCGGCTCGCCGGAGGCCGAGGGGGAGTTCGAGGCGATGATCGCAACCGGAGAACTGATGGGCCGCACGACCGTCATTTGCAAGGACGGCTCGAGGCGCAGCCTGCGCCACCGGTCGAGCGAGACGATGATCGCGGGCCTGACGTACTACGTCGCCGTGCTCTGGCCCGACTGCTAAGACGCAGCGACAGCACTCGTCGCACGCTCGCGTGAGCGCGCGAAGGCGGCGCCGACGAAGTCGCGGAACAACGGCGCTGGCCTTTTCGGCCGCGAATTGAACTCCGGGTGGAATTGGCTCGCCACGAACCACGGGTGGTCACGGAGCTCGACGATCTCGACCAGCCGCCCTTCCTGAAACGTCCCGGACACGACGAGGCCGGCGTCCACGAGCTGCGGCCGGAAGTGGTTGTTCACCTCGTAGCGATGCCGGTGCCGCTCGTTGATCACGAGCTCGTTGTAGGCCGCGAGGGCGCGCGTCCCCT